>JBEEGU010000346.1:0-4029 GCA_041167025.1 Verrucomicrobiota bacterium | reverse complement strand
TGCGTCGTCGTGACTACCAGCTCCTGGTCGGAATCGAGGGGAACACTCTCGATGTTTCAGCGCGACAAAAAATCGAAATGGCAAAAACGTGGATTAACGATTCCGGTAATGGTCGGCAAACAAGGTTTAGCATATGGCCGCGGCGTCACTGATATTGACGAAGCGATGGCGCCAATGAAAAAAGAGGGCGATAACAAGTCGCCCGCCGGCATTTTCCGGTTGCGATATGTGTTCGGGTATGGCGCAAAAAATCCGGGCACAAAAATGCCTTATCTTGTGCTAAACGACGACATCTTCGCGGTCGACGATCCGAAATCACGCCATTACAACGAGCTCGTCGATCGATCTAAAACGACGGACCCGGATTGGCATCACGCGGAAAAGATGATCCTCAAGGACAATCGCTACCAATGGGGCGTATTCGTCGAACACAACTACCCGCCAGTTCCTGGTGCAGGTTCATGCATCTTTCTTCATGTCTGGAAAACTCCGACGACGGCTACAACCGGCTGCACCGCGATGGCGGCGATGAGCCTGGTGGATTTGATCCGGTGGCTTGACCCTAAACAGGCGCCGCTGCTGATCCAAATGCCGCAGTCTCTATATAATAAGGTACGAAAAAATTGCGACCTACCCCCATGATGAGGCGGTGATGATACGAGGCTGGCAGCATCTATTCTGTTTGCTAAGTTGAAGGCTCCAATGAGCAGGCAAAGTTATGACGTCGCCATCATCGGTGGAGGACCCGCAGGCAGTACCGCTGCGACCCTGCTCGCTCGCGCTGGGCGGCGCGTCGTCCTGTTTGAACGCGATAAATTTCCGCGTTTTCATATCGGCGAGTCGCTCCTGCCCTTTAGCATGAAAGCGTTCAGCCGAATGGGCCTGCAGGAAAAATTCCTGCGTGCGGGTTTTATGAAGAAATTCGGGGGCGAATTTTTCAGCGCGTGTCGTCACGAAGGTGTGAAATTTTATTTCAAAGACGGTTACGGCTCAAAAACCGATCATTCTTATCAGGTGACGCGCGCTGACTTTGACAAGTTACTGCTCGATCACGCATCCGAAAGCGGCGCGGAAGTGCGCGAAGAAACCCCGGTCGAAAGCGTTGCCTTCCCCAATGGGCACGCCGATCTCGTGGTCAAAACCAAAGGCGGCGCGGCGGAAACGATCGAGGCGGCGTATGTCGTCGATGCGAGCGGGCGCAATTCCGTTCTCGGCAACCAATTCAAGCTTAAGAAAACCTACGAACATCTGCAGAAGCTATCGATTTTTGCACATTATGACGGGGTCTGGCGCCCGGAAGGGCGCGATGGAACGCTAACGATTTTGGTTCGTGCGCTCGATCGATGGTTTTGGATTATTCCGTTAACGTCCGAACGTACCAGTATCGGCGTCGTGCTCGACAACGAGACTTTCCGACAGAGCAAACAAACCCCCGCTGATTTCCTCGAACAAGCATTGGCGGAGCAACCGGTGATCGCGCGGCGCATGAACAAGGCGCAGCGAGCCTCCGACGTTCACGTCGCCGCCGATTTTTCTTATCGCAGCAAGAGCCTCGCAGGAGACCGATGGCTTTTGGCTGGAGACGCTGCCGGGTTTATTGATCCGATTTTCAGCAGTGGTGTTTTTCTGGCCGTGTTCAGCGGCGAACATTGCGCGGACGCTCTCAATGAGGTTCTCGACCGCCCTTTCCGTGCCAAGAAACTCTTCCGGAGGTACGCCCGACGCGTGAATCGTGCGATGGATGTTTATTTGCGGTTCGTGGATGCCTGGTACACCAGAGAATTCATCGAAGTGTTCTCTGCTCCACGGGAATTTCTCAGTCTTCCGCCAGCGGTGAATGCGGTTCTTGGCGGCAACATCGGCACGGAATTCGCCATCAAATGGCGGATGTGGGTTTTCTATTTCCTGGTATGGATTCAAAGATACCATCCGATCGTTCCGAGGCTCGCTTTGGTTCCAACAAATACCTCATCGACGCCTGAGCCCGCAGGCGCGTTGTCGTGAAGAATGACGGGGCGATTGCCCCCTGTTGTGACCGAAGAAAAACCGGGCGGCGCGATTCCCTGAATCAATCTTTTCGGGCACTGCTCGCTGCGCTGCTGGTCGTTAATGCAACCGGCTGCGCGATCGTTTTGAGTCACCAGTTCACCGATCCGACGAACAAATGGCAAAGTCGTAGCGGCCAACTGATGTATCGGAACGCAAGAACCACTCTGATTGGTGAAGTGCTGATCCGCTTTTCGCAAAGTGGAGATTTCGAGCTGACGTTTTCCAAAGGACCTGGAGTCAATCTTCTCGTTCTTCGCCAGAACGATTCCTTCGCCGAGGTGCGTGGACCACTCGCCCGCATGGGCTGGTCCGGCCCTCCGCAACGAGCGCCGAAGCAACTGCGACCCTGGATTGCTTTGCGAGAAAAAATCATCCAGGCCCAGGACCGAAAATCATTCCGTTATGCCAGCGGCGAGGAAACTTTTCTTTTCCGCTTTTGACCGCGACGGCTCGAAACGCGCCACCCCCCGCTTTCGCCTGAAATATGCCTATCAGTAATTTCATCGCCCACTCTGTCGTGCAACGCCGGGCGCTGGTTTGGTGCGGAGTTGCCACGCTCGTTCTTGTCTGCCTCGCCGTTCTGGTGACGCACATGGCACTGGACAGTGATGTTCTCAACATGCTCCCGGGAAAATTTCGTTCGGTTCAGGGTTTGAAAATCTACAACCGCGATTTCGAACAAACCCGCGAGCTCACTTTTGCTTTGGTCTGCCAGCCGGCCGACAGCGACAGACTGGAGGAGTTCGCGCCGGCGTTCGCCCAGCATTTGCGTCAGCAACCATGGTGTGTCCGCGTCCTTGAAGGTTCCCCCATGGAAACGCCCGGAGGCATTCGCGACCTCCAGGGGATTGCCGTTCCCCTTTTGCTCAATCTTCCGCCGTCGGATTTTGAGCGCGCCGTATCAATCCTCCAGCCCGATAAAGTTCGGGAACGATTGCACCGTCTGCATCAACAGATTGAGGCTGGTTCACCCCGGCCGCAATTTGAACTGCAACTGGATCCACTCGGAGTGATCGGACCTGCCTTGAAACCATTCGCGGAGAGCAATGCGATTGAACAAGAACAGCCGCTGACTTCACCCGACCGGACGATGCGTATTTTTTTGGCCGTGACCAATCAGCGTTCCATCGGCGCGTTTGAATCGCAGCGGTTGATGCGGCAAGTGAACGCATTCCGCCTTCATGCTGGCGATGGCTGGGAGGGCGGACCGATTGAGATCCTTGTTACCGGCCGCTCAGCCTACGTCGCCGAGGTCTCCCTGAGCATGCGCTACGACATTATCGCGACCCTGCTTGGGTCTATTGTTCTTGTCGGCACGATTTTTTTCGTCGGTTTCCATCGCTGGATTCCTCTTTTGGGGATGGGCTTCTCGCTGCTGCTTTCCTGTTTGGTTGCCCTCGCGTCCGGGTTATTGATCTTCGGTCGTCTGAATATGGTGACGGTTGGTTTTTGTGCGATTCTCGTCGGCCTGGGCGTCGACTTTGCCATCTTAATATTCGGCCGTTACCAGCAGGCCCGCACCGATGGCGAAAGTCACGAACACGCTATCGCGACTTCCATCGCCAAACTGGGGCGCGCTGTATTTTTCGGCGCGCTCACGACCGCGGTCGGCTTTCTCGCGCTGATTCTCAGCGGGTCTCCCGGATTCACGCAGCTCGGCGTACTGATTGCCATAGGCATTCTCTTTGCCGGTCTTTTCATGTGCACCATTCTGTTTCTGTTTGTCCCGGCACAACAGCCGCCGCCGCGGCATGACTGGCTTTTTGAACTAGCCAAAAAATATGTGTTTTGGAGCGTGCGACGGCCTTCACGAATCCTCATTCCTTCAACGGCGATCTTATTCGCGCTCACTCTCTATGGATTTTCGCCGAAGCCCCCTTTGCCATTTGATGCCAGCACGCGATCGCTCGAACCAAAAAACAGTCGGGCCGGCCATGCACTTGAAGTCATCATGCAAAAAATGCCGACCCGCTGGGAGCC
>JBEEGU010000345.1:0-7133 GCA_041167025.1 Verrucomicrobiota bacterium | reverse complement strand
TTAGATGGATCAACCAGGACGTTTTCCATTTCCTGCGCGCGGCAGAAAAGTCGGAAACAGAGTACGACCTGATCATTCTCGATCCTCCTTCCTTCACCAAAGTAAAAGGCGGTCTGAGTGATGCGTTGCGCGGTTATCGCGAATTGCATGTGCGAGCGTTCAAGCTTTTGTCAAAAGAGGGTTTGCTCGCAACGTTTTCGTGCTCACATCACGTGAGCGAGTCTGCCTTTGTGCAAACGGTGGCCGACGCTCTGGTCGACGCGCGTCGTTCGGCCCGGAAAATAGGCCGGTTCAGCCAACCGTCGGATCATCCGGTGGTACCGACCTTGCCCGAGACCGAGTATCTGAAAGGATTTTTGTTTGAGATGATGCCAGGTCGGTGAATGCCAGCCTGCGAATCACGCGACTCAGCGAAAGACGACCCGAACAGAATTGGCCAAGGGTTCATCGTATTTATTCGCCTCATTCGCGGACCTACAAAAATTTCTAGAGGGAAAAATCTGGAATTCTGCGACAGGGTCATTACTGTCGGTGAACGGTGACACACGCCAACCAAACGGCGGCCCGAATGCGAAAGTTTGACATGCCAGAAAAAATCCGACCGATCGAACAAATGCTTGAACTCAACGAAGATTCCATGTCTCCCGAGCATCTCGATTCGCAAGTGCAGAAGGCTCAGGAACAATTGCTGCAGCTCAAACGTCAACAGGAGCAAATCGAGAAACAAAAACGCGAGCTGGAAGAGCTGAGCCGGCGTCAGGAAGAGCTGGAACGGGGGCGCGCCGAGATGACGGATAAGTTGACGCGATCGTTGGTCGTGCTCGAACGGGAAGCCTACGATACGCAAAAGAAGCTTGAGCACATTCGTTCGACCCGGGAAAGCTTTGGCCAACACCTCGAGTTGATCGAGGCAATCGATCCGAAAAGCTGGAATCCGGCCGAGCTGCAAAAGGAGCTAAGTCGCGCGCTCAGCGCGGTCGATGACGCGCGGACGGAGTTTAGTCAACAGCGCAGCCGGCTTCAGGCGGCCGATGAAAACAGCAACGACGTCGCTCTTCCTGAAGCGGCATCCGATGTGTCCGATTTACTCGAAGGCGGGCGCTCGTTTGCGCACTGGGTGCAGATCGGGCTCGCTCTCACTCTGCCACTCATCATCTTTGGCTTTGTGGCGCTGCTGATCTTTTTCTGGATTGCATCCAAGGCTCCGTAAATCCGCATGCTCCGACGTTCGAGTAGATCGGTCACAGCGCTCGACCAGAGCAAGCAAGAGCTCGCTCGGCAGGAATCGGAGCTGCGCGACAAGATGCAAAAACTCGAACGCATGATCGAGGAAGCCCCGCGCGTCGCGGAGGCGATTAGCAAGCAACAACGAGAAGAATTGCTGATGCGTGCGGGCGAAGAAAGCAGTCGCCTCGATGTATCGCTCTCTCTGCACGACAAGCGCTACGCAGAAGATAGAAGAGCGGTATTGCCGCGGCGCGCGTTACGCAAAGAACGGCGCGAGGGTAGGATCATCTTTATTCTTTTGATGCTGGCTTTGGCGATCGCTGTTATTTGGCTGATCGCGCACCTGCGCAGCTTTTAGCCGGGGCCCGATGAGCGAGTCGGCTGATTTCGATGTCTCGTATGTCGCGCAACTGGCGCGTATCCGCCTGACCGACGCCGAGGCCGAACTTTTCCAAAAACAACTCGCGGATGTTTTGCAGTACGTGGAAAAGTTAAGTGAAATCGATGTCACACATGTGGACGCAACGGCTCATGCTATTCCCGTCTTCAATGTCTTCCGTGAGGATGAGCCGCGCGATTGGTTTACCGCGGAGGAAGCGTTGCAGAACGCTCCGCGCAAATCGAACAATCTGTTCATTGTTCCAAAAGTTGTAGAATGAGCCATGCCGCTTTGCCGGCGCTCAACATCGCCGAGCTGCAGACTTTGCTTCGTCGCCGCGAGGTTTCACCGCGAAATGTGATCGAAGCATTGCGCGACCGCATCGAAGAATTCGATGGAAAGCTCGATGCTTATCTATCGTATGATTTTGAAGCGGCAATTGAGGAAGCGGAAACGAGCGACGTGAATCTTCCGCTTGGCGGCATCCCGATCGCCGTCAAAGACATCATCAATGTGCGGGGACAACCCTGCACCTGTGCCTCAAAAATCCTCGCAGCTTACCGCTCCACCTACGACGCAACGGTCATTCGCAAACTGCGGGCCGCCGGTGCCGTGCCGTTTGGAAAAACGAACATGGACGAATTTGCCATGGGTTCGTCGACCGAAAATTCCAGTGTGAAATTGACTCGTAATCCATGGGATTTGTCTCGTGTGCCGGGCGGTTCGAGCGGAGGTTCCGCCGCGGCGGTGGCGGCGGATGAAGCGATTGCCGCGCTTGGAACGGATACGGGCGGTTCGATTCGACAGCCCGCGGCGTTGTCCGGTGTGGTGGGCGTGAAGCCAACTTATGGGCGTGTTTCGCGTTTCGGTGTCACTGCGTTCGCCTCGTCGCTCGATCAAGTTGGGCCTTTGACCAAAACGGTGCGCGACGCCGCGCTGATCATGAACGTGATGGCCGGTCCCGATCCACAGGATACGACATGCTTGAATCAGCCGGTGCCAGATTACAGCGGAGCGCTCGGAGGTGATCTGAAGGGTATCCGCCTGGGTCTGCCGAAACAATACATGCTGGAAGGCGTCGATCCGCAGGTCAAAGCAACCGTGGGCGCAGCCATCGCTCACCTCCAGTCGCTCGGCGCCGAACTCGTTGAGGTGTCGTTGCCTCACACCGACTATGCCATCGCGGTCTATTATATACTCGCTACCGCCGAGGCATCAGCAAACCTGGCACGGTTCGACGGCGTTCGTTACGGCTATCGCGCTGATAACCCGACCGATCTGCTCGATTTTTACAGTCGCACCCGCGGCGAGGGATTTGGTCCCGAAGTAAAACGGCGCATCATTCTTGGCACTTACGTCTTAAGTTCCGGGTATTACGATGCGTATTACTTGCGCGCCCAAAAAGTGCGGGAACTGATCCGGCAGGATTTCGCCAAAGCCTTCGAAACGGTGGACGCGCTGGTTTCTCCCACCTCGCCAGTGCCGGCATTTAAGTTTGGTGAACGCACGGATGATCCGTTGCAAATGTATTTGGCCGATATTTTTACGAACGCCGGAAACCTTGCCGGTATTTGCGGCATCAGCGTGCCATGCGGATTTGCCGAGATGGATGGGAAGCGACTTCCGATCGGTTTGCAGCTCCAAGGCAAAGCATTGGATGAAGCCCGTATTTTCCAAATTGCGCACGCCTACGAGCAGAGCACGGACTGGCATAAGGCGCGGCCGAATCTGTAAGCCGCAACAGTCCGGACGCACGCCGTTTCCGGGCGATATACCTCGCCATGCCGCAGTCGTTTCACAGGTAACAGAGGCGTAACTTTTGAGCAATTGAGAGGCGTAAAAAGTGCTCCAAAATACGGCATGAAAACGACCTCCAAATTCCTGTTATTCCCCTTCATTGTGCTCACCTGTTCGCTCGCAATGGGCCTGAGCGTGGCCCGAGCTAGCGATGACGATGGCGAGCAGGGCGGCGACATCCAAGGCACTGAATCCATGGATATCGATATCGCGTTGACACCGACAGCCGCCGCACCGGCCGGGTCCTCTATCAAGGGTCAACTGGAAGCGGATGATGAAGATGGCACTACGAGCGCGACTCTAAAATTGGAGCCGCAGGGTCTTCCGGCAGGCACCTATTCTGTCAGCGTGACCCTAAAATCGGATGGCAGCACGGTTCAACTGGGAAGCTTCGCCGTTGGTGCCGCTGGGACCAATGGAGATGATGATGGCGTTGATGATGGTCAGGGTGACCAAAGTGGAGACGATCAGGAAACTGACGACGGACAGGGTGAAGTCGAGTTTGGCAATGACACTAGCATTCCGTTCCCGGCAAACTTTAATGCTTTTGATATCGCAACGATCTCGGTGAGCGACGCGAACAACGTCGTTCTTTTTACGGCGGATCTCACGAACACCGTCACCGCCAGCAGTATGAATATTAGTGCAAACGTGCAAGCGAAGGGCGGACCAGGAAATCCTTCCGCGACCGGCAGTGCGGTGCTCACGGCGGTCAACACACACGGTAAGGTCAAAGGATCACTGCAACTGAGCGGTCGCGGTTTATTGCCGAGCACGCCTTTAACGGTGGCGATCAATGGCATCGCCGCGAAAAAGGTAAACAGCGACAAAAGCGGCAACGTGAAAGTGCTTTTCAAAGCGAATGGAAAGACAGCGACGCTGGCGAGCGGGGTAACTCTTTTCAAGGTCACCTCGGTGAGTTTGCGCGACAAATTAGGCAACGTCGTGCTGACCGCCAGCTTTTAAGTAGTCTCACATCTCAACGGGCATCGCGCGCAGCGAAAATGCTGCGCGCGATTTTCTTGTACCGGCTCACAGAACAAGGCAGGGTCATTTCTGATCACTCTCAAAGATCCAGGTGCGTCGGCGTCCGACAACGCAATGCGGCGGCACCTATCTGTCGCGAAGGGGGAAGCATCGCGATGCTAGACTATGGCAGGAGATATCAGTCGCCGTTCATTTCTGCGGACGACGGCGCTAGGAACCGCGGGGTTGGCTTTGCCATCGCAAATCCGAGCACAAAGTGCCCGGTTTGCCCGCAAACCCAATCTGATTGTCTTTCTGCCGGATCAACAGCGGCCCGATACCATAGCGTGTTACGGGGCAGATCCGGCGCTTGCGCCAAACCTGAGCAAGCTCGCTTCACAATCATTCGTCTTTCAGAACGCTTATGTCACCCACCCGCTTTGCACGCCGTCTCGTTCGTCGTTGTTAACCGGAACGTGGCCGCACGTCAATGGATGCAGGCATAACAACGTTCCGCTCGATCCTTCTTTCCGCTGTTTGCCGGAATTGATCGACGATCGAGACTACCACTATTGCTACATGGGCAAATGGCATCTCGGAGACGAAGTTTTAGCTCAGCATGGTTTTACGGAGTGGGTTTCGATTCACGGTTCTACCGTTTCACGCGCGCCTTGGGAACATACCGGTTCTGTTGCCAGCGATTATGACAAGTTCCTGCTCGCGGGGGGTTTCGCGCCGGACCAAACCGACGAGGGACTATTCAGTCGCCACTTCGCCAGCACACTTCCGATTGAGTTTTCAAAGCCGAAGTTTCTCGAGAACAAAGTGTGCGACTTTCTTGACCAACGCGGCCAGGAACCCTTCGTTCTCTTTGTCGGGTTTTATGAGCCCCATCCGCCCTACAATGGGCCGCTGAACGAGGAGCATCCACTCGAACGGATCCGGCTTGATCCGACCTACGATCACAATTTCGGGGACGACATGCCACTGCGTTACAGGCTTCGTCAGGAATGGGATCAGACGCGATATGGTTCAAAATTGGAAAAGCACCTGAAAATCAAACAACGCTATCTCGGGCTGGTGACCGAGGTCGATCGAAGCATTGGTGCGATTCTTTCAAAGCTGGACCGGTTAGGCCTCACCGATAACACGATCATCGTACACACGAGCGACCACGGGGATATGATGAGTGCGCACCGGATGTTCGGGAAAGCAGTACTTTTTCAGGAGGCGATCCGTGTACCCTTTCTTATCCGGCTGCCGAACCAGCGCGGAAGTGTTTCCATCCAACAAAACATGAGCCAAATCGATTTCGTGCCGACTATCCTGGAATTGCTGGGCAAGAACCCCGACCCACAATGCGCCGGCACCAGTCGCGCCGCTTTGCTTCGAGGAGAGGCGGTGTCGCCGGAAACGATCTTCCTGGAGTGGAGTCCCGGTGAGAAGCGAAAAACCAAAAAACACACTCACCTCGCTGGCTCGGCGGCAATTCATAAGGCTTCCCAGGAATCAACCCGGGTCGCCATTTCCCCCTCTGGATGGAAGCTTTGTTTGCGCGACTTTGACAAAAGCGAGCTCTACCATCTGTCATCTGATCCGGGCGAGCGGAAGAACCTTTACGGGCAGCGTCATCTCGAGCATGTCACGCGACGCCTAACCGATAAAATTCACGCCTGGCAGGAGACTACTCGCGACACCATTAAAGTTTGAATCGTGACTAACGATTGGCAGACGTCGCTAGGCCGGGCGGACGCAACGAAAACCACAGTTGTCGGTGGAGCTATCGGCAGTGTTGCTGAAACGGGCATCTGTGCGGTAGCGATTGCAATAGCTGTGATGGCATAGATAGGAGCCGCCTCGAATCACCTTTCGCTCACCCGAAACAGGACCGCGCGGGTCCAAAGCCGGCGACGTTTGGTAATAATCAGAATCGAACCAGTCACAACACCACTCCCAAACGTTGCCGGTCATATTATAAAGTCCGTAGCCATTTGGCTTGAAACTGATGGCCGGCGCCGTTCCGTAATACCCGTCCAATTCAGTATTGAGCGTTGGGAAAACGCCTTGCCACACATTCATCATCTGTTTGCCGCCGGGCTCCAGATTCTCCCCCCAAGGGAAAGGTTTTTGTTCCAGACCTCCACGGGCCGCGAATTCCCATTCTGCTTCCGTTGGCAACCGTTTCCGGGCCCACATCGCGTAAGCTTGTGCGTCATTCCAGGAAACCTGGACCACGGGATGGCGCCAGCGCTTTTTGATATTTGAACCTGGTCCCTCGGGATGCCGCCAAGTGGCACCGTCAACGCGGCACCACCACTCGCTGCCTTGCACGCGCAAGCGCGCATACTTTGCCTGTTGCGCGTAAGTAAAATGTCCGAAGAAGACAAAACCGCAGCCGAACTGCTCGGCCTCGGTTTTGTAGGCGGTGGCGTTCACGAATTCATTGAATTGTTCGTTCGTGACGCAGGCCACATCGATATGAAAGGGCGCGAGTTTGACCTCATGAATAGGCGGTTCGCTGGAACTGCCCATCAGGAATGTGCCGCCGGGAATCAGCCGCATTCCGCATGTGGACGTATTACCACTCTGCGCGCAGACCGGTGAGTTATTTACTCGCCGGTGGTTGGTAGTCCCTGTTCGGGCAGGCGCGCAGCAGCCAGTCTTCTTAATCGCTCGTTTTGGTTCGGCAATCGTTTGAATGGCATTTTAGACAGCGCTTAGTTCCGCGCGCTCACCTTGCGAAGCAAAATGCGGCGCCGCCTGA
>JBEEGU010000344.1:0-4084 GCA_041167025.1 Verrucomicrobiota bacterium | reverse complement strand
CACTACGCGGCTTCGCGCCGAGATTGCCTTTACCGTGCACGCGGACGCTGACCGCCTCCGCTTCCATGTCGCGCTTTCCGATCACAAACATGGTGTGCACCTTCATCTGTTCCGCGCGCAGGATTTTGCCGTTGATCTTGTCGGTGCTGAGGTCGAGCTCGGCGCGGACATAGTTTGCACGAAGTTCGTCGTGAATCTTTCGCGCATAATCGGTTAGTGGCGGTTCGTCACCGAGAGTAAGGATGCGAACCTGTTCGGGCGCTAGCCAGAGAGGGAAATTGCCGGCGTAATGTTCGATTAAGAACCCGATAAAACGTTCGTGCGTGCCGAGGGGAGCGCGATGAATACAGAGCGGAACCTTCTCGGTGTTGTCCCGGTCCTTGTATCTCAGGTTGAACCGGCGCGGTTGCGCGAAATCGACCTGATTCGTCGCGATCGAAAATTCCCGGCCGATCGCGCTCCAGGCTTGCACGTCGATCTTTGGTCCGTAAAACGCCGCTTCGTTTGGGACCTCGACGAAATTGATCCCGGAACTTTTCAGCACATTCCGCGTCATTGTTTCGGTTTGCTGCCAAAGCTCGGGTTCATCCACAAATTTTTGTCCGAGCTTGCTCGGATCATGCGTGGAGAAGCGCATCAAATATTTCTCGATCCCGAAAAGCTTGAAATATTTCAGATACATCTGGTTCACGGCATTGAACTCGGTTTCGAATTGCTCCGGGGTCATATAGATGTGGGCATCGTTCATCTGCATCGAGCGCACCCGCATTAACCCGAACAACTCGCCACTTTGCTCGTAACGATAACACGTTCCGTACTCCGCAAACCGCAACGGCAAATCGCGATAACTTCGTGGAACCGCATCAAACAACTTGTGATGATGCGGGCAGTTCATTGCTTTCAGATAATAACGGTCGGAATGAACGTGTTCGACGGTTCCGGGGATCGCACGCGCCTGACGTGCCGACTTTGGCGCCCCCGCCAATGTCTCTTCAGAGATTTCCGGCAAGGCGCCGGAAACAGCACGCGGGGGCGCGTGCGCTCCCCGATCTTCATCCAAACTCATCGGCGGGAACATCGATTCAGCGTAATAGGGGAGGTGGCCGCTTTTTTTGTACAAACTCTCACGCGCGATGTGGGGCGTGCGGACGCGAACGTAACCGGCGGCGAACTCCGTCTCTTTGGCCAATTTCTCTAATTCTTCAATCATCGCCGCGCCGTGAGGCAACCACATCGGCAAACCGGGACCGACATCGTCGTCCATGACGAAGATCTCCAGCTCCTTGCCGAGCTTGCGATGATCGCGCTTCTACGCTTCTTCGAGCATGGCGAAGTATTCATCCAGCTGCGTTTTGTTTTTGAACGCGGTGCCGTAGATCCGCTGTAACTGCGGATTGTTTTCATCGCCCTTATAGTACGCGCTCGCCACATGGGTGTGCTTGAACGCGCCGATGTTCCCGGTGCGCATGACGTGTGGGCCTGCACAAAGATCGATGAAATCGCCGTTGCGGTAGAATGAGATCGTTTCGCCTTCCGGAATGTTCCCGATGATATCGAGCTTGAACTTGCTCGGATCGCTACGATCACTTAACGCCGCGAGTCGCCCTTTCTTTCCCATGTCCAGCGCTTCGTCGCGCGCGACTTCCATTCTCTCGAACAGGTGGTTGGCTTTGATCTCCTTTTTCATCTCCGCCTCGATCTTCTCGAAATCCTCCGGGGAAATCCGGTGCGGAAGATCGACATCGTAATAAAAGCCGTTCTCAACCGGCGGCCCAGCCGCGAACTGCGCTTCCGGCCAAATCCTGAGGATAGCCGTCGCGAGCACGTGCGCCGCCGAATGGCGCAAACGCTCAATCTCGCTCATCTGCGCTCGTTGCTCCGGGGTTTTGCGTTGTTCTTCCATAAAGTGGGGCAACTTTCCAAGTTGCGATCTGAAACAAAGGCAAGTTGGAAACTTGCCCTACCCTCGAAATTAACCACGAAGAACGCGAAGGACACAAAGAATTTGCAGCATTCTGTTCTTCTGTAGACGCTTCGCTCTGCGAAGCGCGACGCTGATGTGAGAGCAGCGACACGTCGCCCAGAGGCCGACGACGACAGGGGGACGTCGTTCAGATTGAGCGCCTCCAGCGCTTGGTTTTTAGCATCGCGCGCGGAGCGCCCAATCCACCTTGCCTGGGACCTTCGAGTGGCAAGCGCTACTTAATTTCCGCCAGCTTTTTTAGGTCAATGCGTTTGACCCATTGCTGCAATTCTTTGGGATCCTGCAACTGTAATTCCACTTGCACGAAATAACGCTTCGCCACCATGAGCCAAATTGAGCCGTGTTTCCGCTCGGTTTCATAGGCTTCGAACCCCGGGTTTCCCTCGATCGTGATCGACTTGCTGTACCCTTCTGCTGTCTCGCTATTTAAATTCCACGCCGCCGTTGTGGCCGTAGCATAATCAGGGTTCGCCGCCGAATCCAGAATGCTGACCGCTGCAGTCGGTGCCTTCTCGCCTTCACCTTTTTGATAGTCACGGTGAACATTCGTCAATTTAGAGCCGCCGATTTCTGACGTTGAGCCTTCCGCTTCATCCGCCGTCCACCCTGACGGGGGCTCAGGCAACAGCGGAAGCAATTTCTGGTATTCCACAACCTCGGGCGCATCCGGCGCCGGTGGGGCCTGGCTGCGAGCAGCCCCAGGACAGCACAAAATTCCGGCAATCAGCGCTGCGCGCCCGGCCACCGAAATCCATTCGACTTGAAATGTCTTTTTCATCTCCAATATCCCTTTTTGCCAACAACCCCTATGTACTCGATTGACTTTGGTGGGTGCCTTTGTCAAGACGCGAATCGTGCCTCACAGAAATGTTTACTTGATTCTCGCTATCGGGGCCGTGGCAATTGCCGTCCGATTGCTCGAAATCAATCAACCGTTCGTTGATCGCTGGAGTTGGCGGCAGAGTGACGTCGCATCGATCGCGCGAAATTATTATACGAACGGGTTTCACTTTTCTTATCCGCAGATTGATTGGGCGGGGGATCAACCTGGCTACGTGGGAACTGAATTTCCCATCCTGCCGTTCTGCGCAGCCCTCTGTTACAAATTCACCGGAATTCACGAATGGATCGGCCGTCTCCAGTCCCTGGTGTTCTTCGCGGTTTCTGTCCCGTTTTTCTTTTTGCTGGTTCGTGCCGTGTTCGGGCCGGTTGCGGCCGCTTGGGCCACATTTTTCTATGGTGGCGCGCCGCTGAGTATCATGACCAGCCGATGCTTCATGCCAGATATGCCGTCACTCAGTCTCGCCATCGTCGGCCTTTATATGTTTTTGCGTTGGACCGATCGCGAAACGTGGTCGCTGTTTTTTGCAGCCGCGGTCACGTTTGCGTTCGCGTTTCTCATCAAATTGCCAACCGCGCTCATCGGCGCGTCCGTGGCCTATCTCACATTCAGCCGATTCGGGCGATCGACGTTTCGGCGAGGGCGACTATGGCTTTTTGCCGCGCTCACGCTCATCCCCTCAGCCATCTGGTATTGGCACGCCCACCGCGTCGCTCAGGAATTTTATCCGCACCACTTTTTCGGCGCGGGTGGATTTCAAATTATGAATGCGTCTTGGTACGGTAAGATTGGCGAGAGAATCGTGAGCGAAAGCCTGACTGCCACGCTGGTCTTACTCGCAGCCGCCGGGCTGCTCATCGGCAAAGGAACAAAGCGCGTCGGCATATTTTATTGGTGGTTGATCGTGACAATTGTTTTCATCCTCGTAGCCGGTTATGGCAATCGTCATCCATGGTACCAGCTTCCGTTGCTGCCAATCGCGGCCGCGTTTGCCGGCTGCGCATTGCAATGGGTCACGATCCAATTGACCGGTAGAGGCATATTGCAGGTCGCTGTTGCGGTCGCAGTCGTCGTGATTTTCGCAGCAGAAAGTTACAAGGCCACACGACCTCTTTATCAACCGACATCGGCGAATCTGCAGGTATTAGGCCTGGCCTTGCGGAAAACACCGGAAGAGTCGCTTATCGTCGTTGCCGATTACGGCGACCCGACGGCTTTTTACTACGGTGAGCGCAGAGGGTGGCATTTTCTAGAAAAGG
>JBEEGU010000343.1:0-6164 GCA_041167025.1 Verrucomicrobiota bacterium | reverse complement strand
CCAATGGCATGCGGGACATTGCAAAAGTTGGCGATCGCCTCCTCAAACGCTTTCACTTTTGGGCCGAGAATAAACCGCTGACTCTCCATGACCTCATCGATCTGGGCGCGAATGGGTTCAGCGAGAGAGCGGTACTGTTGGCTGAGGTCGAGCAGCGGTACGCGCATGCTCCGCAAGCATGGCAGCTTCATCGGCTGGTTCAAACGCGAACTTCGTCTTTGCCCAGGACGTCGTTGACCTCACAGTCCGAGTAAGTTAACGTCTCGGCCATGGCGTTGCTTCGCACCTTTTTCTGGGTCGCTTTGTTCCTGTTTTTCACGTTCAGCTTCGTCGTGCTTTTTGAATATGGAACGAGCGACTTCGTGCCCGGTTTCCAGAAGGAATTCGCCCGGATAAAAACTTTTGTCGTCAATCAGACGAGCAAGACCCCGCCGGCAAAGAAAAAGTAAGCAGGTAGGGGCCGTTCTCCGAACCGTCCGGACGCCCCGGAGAGGCGTCCCTACCTAGGCGTTTGATCGTCGAGAGACGTGGAGCGAGTTACTCGACAAATTCAGGCTCAACATCCTTGCTAATGTATCCGGCCAACCGGGCCCGGCCGAGGAATTCTCGGATGGCGGCGCGGCCGGTCGGACCGTAGTCGCGAGTATAATCGTTCACATACATGCCGATGAATTTGTCGGCCAGTCCGGCATCCATATCACGCGCATATGGGAGCGAATGCTGCACCGCCGGTTGCCGATGGGTAAGAGCAAAATCAACGCTTTCCCGTAATATCTGGACGAGATCCCGCTGCACCGGTCCCGGGATGTCTTTGCGAATGACATTTCCACCGAGTGGAAGGGGCAGTTTTGTCTCCCGTTTCCACCATTCTCCCAGATCAATGATTCGGTCCAGGCCTGCGTTAGCATAGGTTAGTTGTCCCTCATGGATAATAAGTCCGGCGTCGGCCTCACCATTCGTCACCGCGCGGAAGATTTGATCGAAGGGGACAACGACATGGCGAAATTCACCGAGGTAGAGTTGCAGTGCCAGATATGCGCTTGTCATCCGCCCGGGGATTGCAATTACCCGTGCGCTTAGCCACTGGCGAACCGAGACGTCGTCTGTTCCGTTCGGTAGCGCCGTTTCTTTTGGGGCGACGACGATTGGGCCATAACCATCGCCCATGCTGGCCCCGCACGGCAGCAGGGAATACTTGTCCGAGACGTAAGCGTAGGCGTGAATGGATATGGCGGAAATATCCAGCTCGCCCCGAACCGCCCGTTCGTTCAAGGTTTGAATATCTTCCAGCCGCTGGTCGAAACTATAACCGCGCAGATCGATTTTGTTTTCGGCGATGGCGTAAAACATAAACGCATCATCGGGATCGGGAGAATGCCCCAGCGTGAAGATGCCTTTTTTCGATGACACGTCCGCATGCTATCGAGCGGATGAAATGGCGCAACCGCGCTGTGCTGCTCACGCTCGCCGATTAAGTCTATGCTTGCCAGTTGCCTTGATGCAGCTGATCCGATAGCCTTGATCCACATGGCGAAATCCGCCCTCGGTAAAGGTTTGGGTGCACTCATCGGCCCGCGCCCAATTGCTCGGCTAGATCTCGACTCGGGTGAAAAAATTCGCCAGGTCGGGCTTTCCAACATCGCGCCCAGTCCCCTGCAGCCGCGGAAGGAATTTGCCCGGGATGTCCTGCAGGAACTGGTCGATTCGATTCGGCAGCACGGGATTATTCAACCGCTCATCGTCCGCCCGGTTGACGGAAGGTATGAATTGATTGCCGGCGAACGACGTTGGCGCGCCGCGCACGAAGCCGGGCTGAGCGAAGTGCCCGTCATCGTTCGCCATGCTACGGATTTGGAAGTTCTCGAAATTTCATTGATCGAGAACCTCCAGCGGGCCGACCTCAATCCCATCGAAGAGGCTCAAGGATATGCCCGGCTCGCCAGCGAATTTGGCATGCGGCAGGAAGATATTGCCCTGAAAGTTGGCCGAAGCCGCGCCGCCGTGGCCAATGCAGTAAGACTTCTCGATCTCCATCAACAGATTCAAGTCTGGTTGATGCAAGATTTGCTCTCCGTCGGGCATGCCAAGGTTTTGCTGGCGCTCAAGGCGCCGGAAGAACAATTGCTCGTCGCCGAAACTGTCCTGCGGCGAAAGTCGACCGTCCGCGCGACAGAGCGCATGGTGGCCCGCCAGCTCGGCAATCCCGGTTCGCGCCGGAAGACGCGCGCGGGCGGTCACAGCGTCAGTACCGCTGCGATCGAAGATTTACGCGACCGGCTCCAGCAACATCTCGGTACCCATGTCGCCATTAGGCACGGAGAAAAAAGTGGTCGAATTGAAATCCAATACTTTGGTAATGAAGATCTGCAGCGAATTATTTCGGCATTGGGCTTGAAATCTGGCGAAGCCTAATGCTCGCTGTCCCGTCGCCTGCAAAATCATGGTGATCCGGCTTCGACGCATTCGGGCGCGGTTAGGAGACATCCCTTTTATACAGATGCTGTCGCTCGCGATATTGGCCGGTTGTCCTGGACACCTCTCCTCCGAACAAAAGATTTGGGAGCAATTCTCGGGAGAGAAAGCGCTCGCTCATGTGCAATCACTGGTGGATCTGGGGCCACGGCCGCCCCGCTCCCAAGCGTTGGAAAAATCGCGCGGTTACATCGAAAAGCAGCTGGCCCAGTGGGGCTGGCAAATCACACGGCAATCATTTACCGACGACACACCGCGCGGAAAAATTGAATTTGTTAATCTGATCGCTCGCTTTCGGAAAGGTCAATCCGACGCCAAACCGGTACCATTGTTTCTGCTTTGCTCGCATTACGATACGAAATTATTTGATGATTTTCGTTTTGTCGGGGCTAACGACGGCGGCTCTAGTACCGGTCTATTAATCGAAACGGCCCGAGTATTGGCTCAACAACCCGCGCTAGCGGCAAAAATCGAATTGGTTTTTTTCGACGGGGAGGAAGCATTCGAAACTTTTTCGGGACGCGATGGCCTGTATGGAAGCCGTCATTTTGCGGCTGAGCTGGAAAAAGAAAACACCGTTGGCCAATTTCGCGGCGGCATTCTGTTTGATATGGTTGGCGACCGTTCATTAAACATCACGTTGCCGCCCGATTCACCATCGTCGATGGCGCGCGATATCTTCGCCGCCGCCGAGGCGCTGAAATACCGCGAACATTTTACTTATTTTGATCGTGGAATTACGGACGATCATACGCCCCTGAACGCGATCGGAATTCCCACAATAGATCTGATCGATTTTGATTTTCCGTGGTGGCATACGGCCGACGACACGATGGACAAGCTCAGCGCCGAAAGTTTGGAGACCGTCGGCAAGGTCGCAATCTATTATCTCTCCGAACTTGGGTTAAAGTGAAATTGCGGTACTGGATTGGCGCGTTCTGCGCGGTTGCTGTTGTCTGCGGAATTCTAGCCGCTCAAGAGATCTGTGCGTCGTCTTATTGCAGGAGCAAACTCGGGACCTTTTTCGGGCGCGGCGCTTTGGTCGCGCTGGTTAATGGCTGCAGGATTTACGAGGGCGATATAGCCCGGGCGACCCAGGCCCTCCGCGACCGAAGCGGTACCGATACCTTTGATGGTCCAGGAGTTCGGGAACTTATTTTACAATCGCTCACCGCGAATTGTGCGCTTGCTCGCTTGTCGCAAGATCAGGAGATTCAGCCAAACGAAATACTTCGGCAGTATGATAATGTCCGCGCCGAAATTCAGCCCGAAACCGCCTGGGTATCATTATTGCGAAGGAATAACTTTTCGACCGGAACTCTGCGAACAATCCTGTCGAACAACTTGCGAGCAACCAATTGGATCGAACGTCACATTAACGCGCGGATCCAAGTGAGCGCGGAAGAGTGCCGCGAATACTACGAGTCACATCAAACGGCTTATTATCAGCCGATGCGACTCCGGGTAAGACACCTGTTTTTGGCGGCGCCCGCTGGAACTTCCGTCGAGATCGCCGAGGACAAGCGTCGCGCGATGAACAATCTCCGGGACCGGCTAAACAACGGAGAAGATTTTTCTTCGCTTGTTGCCGTCTTTTCGGAGGATGAAATGACAAAAACACATGGCGGCGACCTTGGTTTTCTTTCCGATCGGAGAATGCCGGCCGATTTCGTCTCGTTGGTGAAAGGTATGCGCGTCGGTGACGGTGCTCAGCTAATCCGGACCCATCTCGGCTTTCATCTGGTCCAAGTGCTGGATATTCAGGCCCCTGCGCAAATGTCGTTTGACCAAGCCTGGGCCGAAATTACTCAGATGGTAGCCAATGATAAACGCGCGGCCGCGGTCGAGGCCTTGACCTCGAGTCTTTCCGGCCAGGCTTCGTTCGTGGCGGGATTATCGGCACCGAAATAGGTTTCCTAAAATTCAGGATTGCGTGGCGGGCGATTTGACCTCAGTCTGACCGGACGTCAATCGTCATCACGGGGGATTGTCGTCTTGTAACATGTCACGTCGCACACGAAAGAATGTTGGGTTAATCGGCCTCGGAGTTATCGGAAACCGGGTCCGCGAAGTCCTTCGGCGGAAAGGCTTCCATGTTTTTGTCTGGAGCCGTACTCCGAGACCGGTACCAAATTTTGTGGGCGCTCCAGCGGAGCTCGCCGAGATGTGTGATTTCGTGCAAATTTTCGTCTCCGACGATGACGCATTGCTTCATGTGACCAAACAATTGAGCCCCGGCCTGGCCGCGCGTCATGTGGTGATTGCGCATTCGACGGTGTCGCCCCAGACGATTTTGGCCGCGGCAGAAATTGTGGAACGACGCGGTGCGCGATTTCTCGAAGCGCCGTTTACCGGCAGTAGAGATGCGGCGGAAAAAGGTGATCTCGTTTATTACGTCGGCGGCGACCCGGCGGTGCTGGAGGAAGCGCGCCCGGTGCTCGAGGCTAGCAGCAAACAGATCTTGGAGATCGGTGAAATCGGCCAAGCCACGGCGATCAAAGTGGCAACCAACATGGTGACAGCCGCGAGCGTGCAATCGGCCGCAGAAGCGCTCGCCCTGGTTCAGGCCGCGGGCCTTCCGCTGGAGAAATTCGCCTTAGCCATGCAACAAAATGCAAGCAACTCGAATACACTCTCGATGAAGTTACCGAAGATGATCGAGGGCAACTTCGAGCGCCATTTTTCCGTCCAGCACATGCTCAAGGACATGCAGATCGCAAGCCGTTTAGGCCTGTCGCATCATCTCGAACTGGCGGTCAGCTCTGCCGCACGCGATCGTCTACTGGAACAGGTACAGCGGGGGCATGGCGATGACGATTACTCGGCGGTTGCGCGCAAATATTTCCAGGATACCGATACCGAAGAGCGAACCGAAACCGACCTGGAGTTGTTCACGGCGGCTGCCTCTGCGCCCGCTGTCAAACAAGCAATGCCGGAAGCGGTTAAGCCAGCGCCCGAAATCTCGTTAGAGGACACACGGCTTCGCCCAGAGGAATCCAGCCTGTCGCAGGAGCCGGTTTTGCAGTCAGCGGCCGCTAGTCCATTGCTCCTGGAGCACGCTAAACACGGAAATGGTGAAGGCGTCGCACTTGAGCAAAGCTCTCCGTTTCTCCCAGAGTCGATCGAACAAGCAGATGCCGAAGAGTCGGAAGAGCCGCGCGGCTTTTTCAGCCGGCTGCTTCGACGGCCCGGCAGCTATTGATCTTGCCGCGCGCCGCAGTAGTATGGCGCCACTGAATCCTCGCGAGGGCGCCTTTTTCGATTTATCGGCGCGGGTAAAGCTTCGCCTTGTCGGAAACGACCGATTGCGTTTTCTAAACGGCCAGGTCACCAACAACGTGACCAAAGCGGATCGGGCATCCGCGATCGCGGCATGTGTGTTGAATGCCAAAGGCCGGATGAATGCACATCTGTTTTTCTCCGCTCCGCCGGATTCACTTTGGCTGGATTCCGCCCAGGAACTTCGGGAAAGTCTGAAATCGCGGCTCGAACGTTACATCATCGCAGACGACGTCCGGATCGACGAATTGACCGATCAGTTTTCGCTTTTTCATCTTCTGGCGCAGGATGCCCCGCCCGTTCCAAAAGAATGCAGGATCGTTTCGGCTAATCGCTTTGGTCAAAGGGGGTTTGATTTGTGGGTCGACGTCGCTCGTCGAGAGGAACTGTTCCAGCAACTACGTGCCAATATG
>JBEEGU010000342.1:0-5476 GCA_041167025.1 Verrucomicrobiota bacterium | reverse complement strand
TGATGATCTGCCGAAACGATGGCGAAAAGACCAGACCGACCTCTGGGCAAATGTCTGGGTCGGCCTGATCGGGGGCGCGGCGCGCGCGCCGGCGCTGGACCTTGCTCGCGATGCCGCCCGAATCACGCGAGCCATCACGGATGCGGATGAGGGGAAGCTCCGCGAGTTCATCCTGATCCAGACACGCAACGACGTGACGCCGGTTATTCGTTCCATTTCCAAGGATAAAAGTTTCGAGCGACGAACCGTAGGAGGGCTCGCCGTCTGGGAAAAGCCTGACCTCGCGGTGGCGCGCGTCGGTCCGACGACATTGGCGGTTGGCACATCGAGTGAAGTCGACACGCTCGTGGAAGTACGGCTCGGCATGCAACCAGACTTGAGAATTAGCGGCTCGCTCTTCGAACATTTCCAGACCGCCGAACGCGATAGTTCCTTGCGCTTAATCTCGCGGGATCCGCCTCATCTCTCCCGGGTGTTTCATCCTGTTTTCACCCGTGAATTGCTGGATGCGTCACAATTGATAGGTCTGGTTCTGAATTTGCAAAACCCCGTCCAGGCTCGCGTCTTTCTCAGGACACAATCGCCGGAGCGCGCTCAACAATTGGCGCACGATCTCCAGAGTGAACCGCAGCGCTGGCTGCGTCTGCCGGACTCGGAGCTGCAATTGTTTGCGCATCCGCCTGAAATTACGCGGGCAGATGCCAGTATTGAACTTCGCTTTCCTGTTCCGGAAAATAGTGCGCGCCTTGTTCTTCAACGCCTGGCCAAAGCTGACACGTCTTCGGTGGTCGCTGCTCAGCCGACCGGAGCGCAATGACGCTGACGCCTTCAGCGTTCGCTGTCATCATCGGATTCGCTGCCTTTTCGGAATGCGGAATCGCCCAAGACAAAATCCGCCTGGTCGATATCAAATCAGCCGACCCGACGATTGTCGTCGATCTGCGTTACGCCGGCACAAATAACGTCGCCGGACGCAGATTATATCCGAAAGATATGCCCGCGTTTATCCGTCCGGAAATAGTGCCACGGTTGCGGGCTGCGCAAAAATTTCTCCGCAGCTTCGATTATCGCCTGAAAATCTGGGACGCTTACCGTCCAGAAGCCGCGCAGAAAAGCCTTTGGCGTGCAATTCATAACAGCGACTACGTGGCGGACCCGGAAGTCGGTCCCGGTTCCATGCACACTTGGGGAATCGCGGTTGATTGCACACTGGTGGACACGTTTAATCGCCCGGTTGCCATGCCAACGGACTTCGACAATTTCACGCCGGCCGCCATGTCTCGTTATTCCGGAACTGACCGTGCTGTTCGCAATCATCTTCGCCTTCTTCAAGTCGCAATGGCTGCCTCCGGTTTCTACGGATTCCGGAGCGAATGGTGGCATTTCACCGTGAAAGATTGGCCAAAATTTTTGCCACCAGAAGAAGCGAAACGCGTGGCCCAGCTCTTCGGCAGCCCAACGAAAGGAGTACCATGATTGACGCACTGCTGCGTGGTCTTCGGCAACCGGAATACGTCCATGTTCTGATCAATCCTTTGCCGATTTACGGCCTGGCCATGGGGCTGGTCGGTTTGTCCATTGCTTTGATCATGAGAAGCAGGCGCGCGCAGATCGCCACCCTTGTAATTGTTTTTGTCAGCGCGGCGTCAGCGTGGCCGGTGTTCGAGTTTGGAGAACAAGGTTATGATCGCGTGTTGTCGATGGCCGATCAGGACGGACAAGCCTGGCTCGAGGCCCATCAGCATCGCGCGGAGCAGTTGATCTTTTTTTTCTACGCACTCGCGTGTGTCAGCGCGCTCGCCATCGCCTTGCCTATCAAGATCCCAAAGAGTTCGCTTGCCCTGGCTATTGTCACTTTTTGTTTCGGCCTCATTGTTTTGGGCATGGGAGGTTATATCGCATATGCCGGCGGCAAGATTCGGCACCGTGAATTTCGATATGAACCGCCCCCGAAAAGAACTCCTGCCAGTTAGATCGGCCATGCGCCATGAATGGATAACGGGCAAAGGTGAATCGCGACTTCCCTTGGCGGGCGTAACTTTAGCGAACGAGGCGGTCACGATGTTAATATTTAGCCCCGAAAGGATTCGGGGCCATTGTTTATCATCGCCCTCTGAGATGGTATCTGGCTACCTCTTCATTTTGTGTCGACTGAATTAGATCGGGCGGAAGAAAACGTTGAGGGACACAGCACCGCTCTCAAGAAAGAGCTGGGGCTGCGTGATCTCGTTCTTACCCAAATCGTCTTTGTTGTTGGCACAGCGTGGGTCGGAACCGCTGCAAAACTTGGCCAGTCCCACGTCGTCTATTGGATGCTAGCGATCCTCCTGTTTTACGTTCCTCAGGCTGCTGTTGTCATTTATTTGAACCGGCTGATGCCGTTGGAAGGCGGGCTGTATCAATGGGCCAAACTCGGCTTCAACGAGTTCGCCGGATTCATGACTGCCTGGAATTTGTGGCTGCTCGGGATCGCCGTCATGGCCCTGAGTGGACTTGTCGTTACCACGAATATTTCCTACGCGATCGGCAGTCGCGCCGCCTGGATGCAGGAAAACAAATGGTTTATTTCCTTGATCAGCGCGGTGCTGGTGGTCGGTCTGGGCCTCGTCGCCGTGCGCGGGCTGTCGTTAGGCAAGTGGATCCACAACGCCGGTGGCATCACCATGTTGATATGTTACGGCGCCCTCGTCCTTCTCCCGTTTATTTCGCTGGCGCGCGGCGAGCTCAAAGAGTTTCACCCATTGAAAATCGTCGCGCCAACGATGTCGCTTTTTGCGGTAAATATTTTCAGCAAGCTGGCTATTGGCGGACTGAGCGGTTTCGAATATGTCGCCATCCTGGCCGGTGAAACGCGCGCGCCCGGACGCAATATCGGGCGATCGGTTCTCGTCGCTGCACCGATCATCGCTTTAATGTTCATTCTCGGTTCCAGTTCGGTTCTCGCATTTGTCGGGGACAGGAACATCGATTTGATCGGGCCGGTACCGCAGACATTGAGCATCGGCTTCCAATCTTTCGGCATCGCGGGCGTCATGGTCTCCGTCGCGATTCTCCTGATGGCCATGCGTTCGATCGCTTTGATGAGCATCTATCTTGCGGGAAGTTCGCGTCTTCCCATGGTCGCCGGCTGGGATCATCTGTTGCCGGCCTGGTTCACCCGACTCCATCGGCGATACCGGACGCCGAGCAATTCCATCATTTTTGTCGGCGCCATCACCCTCGCGCTTTCACTTGCGAGTCTGATTGGGGTCGGCGCGCAAGAAGCGTTTCAACTAATCGACAACGCTGCGACTATTTTTTACGGTGTCGCCTATCTCCTGATGTTCGCGATTCCGTTGGTCGGAGCCTTCGAAGTGCGGCGGCACGCCTCCCCCTGGTTGCGGTTGGCGGCAGTCTGCGGCGCGATTGTGACGCTGCTCGGAATGCTTTTCACCGTCTTCCCGATTGTCGATGTGCAGAGTCCGCTCCTCTTTGGTGCGAAAATAATTGCCGTCGCACTAATTGGGAACGCAGTGGGCGCGGCCATTTTCATGGCGGCAGAAAAGCGGCGGCAGCTTTCCAAACCGGCGGCCTGACGCCCCTGTAGCGGCGGTCTATGACCGCCGAACCTCCGTCCCGGCGCATGGTAGACGGTTACACAAATCACTCCACGCTTTCCTGCATCAATCACCTAGCGCAAACTTCCCCAACCCACACGAGATAATCGGCACTCCCGCCGCTTACCGGGAAACACAGAATTTCCGGAACATCATAAGGATGAAGTGTTCGCAGCTTGTTTTCGAATTCCTCGTAGCGTTCGCGCGGTAGTTTAAAAATCACGAGCGCTTCGTTGTTCGACTCCACTTTGCCTTCCCAGCGATAGATTGATTCTACCTGGGGAACGATGTTGCCGCAGGCGGCCAGATGATATTCCACGATTTCGCGAACAATTCGGCGCGCCGTTTCCACGTCGGGAAAAGTGCTGAGCGCGACAACAATCTCACTGGCCATCGCACTCAGGCGGCGACGGCGGCGGGCTGCCGGCAAATCCAACCGCCGCCAACTACGATATCGCCATCGTAAAACACCGCTGCCTGGCCGGGCGTGACTGCGCGCTGCGCTTCATGCAGCCGAATGTGGGCGCGCTGATTTTCGAGACGGGTCAGCGTCGCGGTTGTTCCCGGATGGCTGTAGCGGATTTTGACCGTGACTTTCCGCACCGCCTCGGAGTTGTCGGACACGATCCAATTACAACGATCGACTTCAAATTCTTCGCAGATCAAATCGTCGATATCTCCCACAATCACCCGATTCGTCGCCGGGTCGAGATCCACCACATAACGCGGCCGGGGCGATCCGCCCGGCAAGCCTTTGCGCTGTCCAATGGTGAAAAGTTCGATCCCGGCGTGTTCCCCGAGGAAATTGCCGTCGACATCGTAAATCTCGCCGCGATGAAATTCTTTTTCGCCCAGATGAGAACGCAGGAATGTTTTGTAATCGTTTCCCGGCACGAAACAGATTTCCTGGCTATCCACCTTGTCTGCCACTTTCAGGCCTAACGAGTGCGCAATCTGGCGAATTTCGGTCTTCGCCATTGTGCCGAGCGGGGTGAGCGCCCGTTGCAATTGGGGCTGGCGCAAACTGAATAGGAAATACGATTGATCCTTCCGCGGATCGACCCCTTTGCGCAAGATCGTGCGACCGTTTCCCCCGCCGTTGGCCGGTGGATGTTCGATGATTGCGTAATGGCCGGTGGCGATGTAGTCGCAGCCTAACGCCTCCGCCTTGTTCCAGAGATTACCAAACTTCAACTTCTCGTTGCACATCACGCACGGATTCGGCGTCCGGCCGGCTTGATATTCACTGGCGAAATATTGAATCACCGTGCGCTCGAATTGATCGGCCTCGTCCACCACGTAATGGGGCAGGCCGAGAGAATGCGCCACGGCGCGCGCGTCCGCCACCGCTTGTGGACCACAGCATTTGTCTTCCGCGCGCGAAACGCAATCCTGCGGCCACACCTTCATTGTCACTCCAACCACGTCGTAGCCTTGTTCACGCAAAAGGTAGCCGGCCACGCTGGAATCCACTCCACCGCTCATGCCTAGAAGCACGCGTTTCTTCTTCATCGAGCGGCTAAGCTTCGACACAGCGACCCGCGCGTCAAATAGGACCTCAAGGAGCGGCGGCTTCCTAGCCGCCGAACTAACACAGGTAGGGACGGCTCTCCGAGCCGTCCACTCTTCTGTAGACGCCGTAGCCTTCAGCGAAGGCGCGAGCGCGATGCTAAAAAAGAGCGCCTCGGCGCTGAAACATTCACGCCCATCGCCTATCCCTTCCCTATTCGATGTTGGGCGTTCGGCGTTGGGCGTTCGGCGTTCGCTTCAATGCCCTGTCGCATTCCCATCCTGCCATTGTAGGGCGAGGCACCCCTTGCCATCCCCCCGCCTTCCTCCTGCTCATGCTCATGCTCATGCTCATGCTCATGCTCATGCTC
>JBEEGU010000341.1:0-5497 GCA_041167025.1 Verrucomicrobiota bacterium | reverse complement strand
TGGGGGTGCGCGCCGTAAGAAAATCGGCCGCAATTCCCATCGCTGCGTTGGCATTCGTAACCCGGACGAGGGCGTGTCGCAGATCAATCAGCGAGACCGGCTTGCTGAGAACATGATCAATGAAATGGCATCCTTCGCCATTCGCTTCGCCGAAGCCAGTGAGAAGGATGACTGGCGTGGAAGGAGACCGCGCCTTGATCGCTCCAGCGAGTTGATTCCCACTCATTTCGGGCATGGCTTGGTCGGTAATGACAACATCAATCTCGTCACTATTAAATTTTTCAAGCGCTTCGCGGCCGTTGTTTGCCGATAGGACCGTGTGGCAATCGTTTTTGAGGTATTCAGCGAGGATTTCGCAAAGTAACGGCTGGTCGTCTACGATCAGGACCCGAAGGGGGCCGGTCACTTCCGCGGAGCCGTTCACGGCGACATGTTCGGAACTGACGTGCATGGGCAGAGAGATAACAAAAGTCGTTCCGCGTCCCTCGGCGCTATCAATCTGCATTGTCCCGGCGTGTCGCTCGATAATGCCGTAAACCATGGCCAGACCAAGGCCGGTGCCGTGCTCTCCTTTGGTAGTGAAAAATGGATCGAGGCATTTTCTTTGTACCTCTTTGCTCATGCCGGTGCCGCTATCGGAGATTTCCATGATCGCCCGAGCTCCTTCAGCGCGCGTGCATAAGCGGATTGTTCCTCCTACAGGCATGGCGTCGATGGCGTTGAAAATCAGATTAGCCAGCGCTTCGCGCAGTTCGGCGGCATCTCCGGCTGCCGGCGCCACATCTCCGAAATCTGTTTTGATTTCGATCTTCACACCGTCTCCGAGCGACTGCGATTTCCATTTTGGCTGCGTGATGATGATGGCTTGCTCGATCAAGGCATTGAGATCGACCGCCGATCGCGGCTCTTCATGCCCGCCTGGCCGGTAAAATTCGCGCAACCGCGTCACAACCTTCGCACCATCCAACGCGGCAATAACCATTGGCCGAAGATATTGTTCGAGTCGCCTCGGCTCCGCGTTGGTCTCGCATTCATGCAGTGCCATTTCGCCGAAGCCAATGATGACCGAAAGAGCGTTGTTGAAGTCGTGGGTGACGCCGCTCGCCATGGTTCCAAGGGCGTGGAGACGCTCCTGTTGCAGCACTTGCTGCTGTGTATCTTTCAATTGCTTGACCGCATGTTGCAATCGGCGTGTTCGTTCCTGCACGGTCCGTTCCAGCTTCTCGTTTTGCCAGCGCTCGATGTATTTTCTTTCGGTATCGAGCTGAAAAAGAATTCGTGCCATCGACCAGATGACGACCAACAGAAGCAGGACCAGCGCGGTAGAATAGAGCGCTGCTCCAAATTCTACGTCGTATATTCCACCGGCCTGTCCGTAGAGTCGTAGTAAACCGAGTGCAATTGGGAGAACGACGGCGAGGGGCAACAATCTGCGGGCGACGATTCCGCCAGCCGTATCGCTTGCTACCACCGCCATGATGCCTACGCGCGTGCGGGCGAGTAAGGTGCCAATGGCCAAGGCGATGAACCCAACGGAGGTGTGCAGCGCCATTGGGATCGCATCGCCAACCCCATAAAACATCGGCACACGGTAGATGTATCCGACGAGCGCAAGCAGTCCGCTGACTCCGGAGACGACACTGAGCAATTCTGACGGGCGATGACCCCGCACCTCGACATTAATTAAGAGCAGGGCAAGGCCGCTCAGAACGAAATTTAGAGCGGTATTCGGCGCCATTCGATTTGGGATATTGATAGCGTCAGCGGCCAATTCGTTGCCGAAGAGCCATTGGTCCATACCCAACCCGGTCCCGGTTAGAATTGAGTAAAGCTTTAGCAACCCCAAAAGCGCGACACCAAGGGCGGCAAGCTGGGCCATGTGCTGGTAAGGCCAGCCGAACTTCCGATCGACGCGAAGGACGAGCAGCGCGGTGCCGGCGGCGATGAATGCCGCTGCCGTTATCGGGTTCATCGCGACAAAACCGGGTACGACCCGCTTCAAACTCTCGACCGTAAAAAGCCAGCCCAGCAAAACCAGAATACCGATTGAGATCGAAATGATGGCCGTGGTCACACAAATGCGCGCCATGCCGAGAATCACCTTTCGTGATTGATGTTCGGAGGTACGGCTTGCGGTGGGAGCGATCTCGGTTTTCAAACGATTAGCTCGGAGTGGTTTTGGCCGGGGAGCCGCAATTCCTCGGCCCCACAAGCCAACGGCAGCTACGCAGCTAGGAACGTGCCGAACATCAAGGGCAAGGGAGCATAGAAAATTTCGGCGCGAAACTTCCAAAAGAACCGGCTTTCATCCATCCGAAAAGGCGTTTTGAGCGAAAAGATTTATGGACGAGCCGCAAGACCATGGTTAAATAACGTTCATATGAACATAAAAGATAAGTTGCGGGAATTTCGCCGGGACCTCATGCGCGACCTGAGCCGCAGGCCAGCCGGGAGACCACGATCTTTGAAGCAGCAACAGCTAGAGTTCCCGTTGCCCGCACTCGGCCGGGATCGTTGGCTTCGCCGAACCCTTTCCAACGTTAGATCGTAGACCAACGCGTCGCCTCCATTGTAGACGGCCTTTCGGCCGCACGATCTGCGCGTTGTTCACAATCATCTGTGCCGGGCTTCGCAGAGTGAAGCGACTACAGCACGGTTATGCGTCACCAGTTCTCACACCCGTCACCAAAACGAAAGCGCGACCGCGGACTGGCCGCGATCGCGCTTTGCTCCTCTTCTTCTCTTCTAAAAAGCGGACCGTTGATTAGCGGTGACCACGCCGATGATGGCGTCCGCGATCGTCGCCCGGTTGATTAACTCCCCGGTCATCGCCGAGGTCGTGATTCGCGGGATCGTCCAGGCCGCCACGGCTGGTAACGGCGTGCCCTGTCCCGTTGGGGCTTACAATTGGCTCAATCGTGTTGTTGCCGCTTCCGGGACTAACTCGAGTAGGCCCGTCGATGCCGCGGAATATGTTATTAAAGACGTCGCCGAAGGCTCCTGCCTGAGTTGCCGACGATGCAAAAACGAACGTGAGCGCAACGGCGAGAGCCGCTGCCGAACTTGAAACATTCCGATTGGATTTCATGAGGCAAATCCTAAGAGCGAAAGACTTCAAGACGAGCGGACAAAGGTAACGCAATTGTTACCGATCACAGGGAGCGATGAGATTGTTGATTGATGCCTATTCGCGCGGCAATCGCAGACAAAATTCCGTCCCGTGTGTATCGGAACGAACGAGCAGGAGATTTCCCTGCTGCGCGAGAGCAAGTTCGCGCGCGATACTCAGCCCAAGTCCATGACCGGTAATGCGGGCGTCTCCGCGAGCGCGATAAAATCTTTCGAAGACGTGATCGACGCGATCGGCAGGAATCGGTTCGGCCTTATTGGCGATGGTTAACTCGACGTGACCGTCCCGCACATGCGCCGCCATGCGCATCCAGCCGCCGGGCTGGTTGTACTTGACCGCATTATCGATCAAGTTTTGCACGATCAGCGCGACGGCGAAGCGATCGGCACAAATTGGCAACCGTTTGGGAATCTCGGTCTCGACCGAAATTTCCTGTGGTTCGGCCAGAGTGCGCGCATCATCACACGCGCCATCCAGCACCTCGCAGAAATCGAAAACGGCAGGCGTGAGCTCCAAGCGGCCGGCGTCGGCTCGCGCGAGTAACAACAGATTCTCGGAAACGGAAGTGAGATGTCGAACCTGATCGAGAAGAGCGTTGGCCCGGGTCTGTTGATTAGGCGATGAACTCGGATCGGTCAGTATTTCCTCGATACCGGCACGCAGAACAGATAGTGGCGTCTTGAGATGATGGGAAGCATCGGCGGAAAATCGAACCGATTGCTCGAAACTTCTTTGCAGTCGTTCAAAGGTGTCGTTCAAGACCGTGACCAACCCGGCTATTTCATCCTTTGCGAGGGGAACCGGCAAGCGTTGGTCAAGATGCTGTGGGTTGATCCGGGCTGCTGCGGCTCGGATTTCCTCAACCGGCCCGAGGGCTTGGCCGGCGACCCACCGTCCGCCAAGCGCGACCACGAGCAACACGGTGGGAATTGCACCGACCATGCCGAGGATGATTTCTCGACCAATCTGATTAATCTCCTTTAAATCAGCGCCAACGTGGAGAGATAAACCTCCTTCGTGAAAAGTTCCCATGCGCACACTGCGACCATCGATCTTGCGCGTATGAAACCTCTCGATGCCATCGTCGAGTACCGGCGTCTTAAGGTTGGGCGAAACATAAAGCACCTCACCGTTCGCTCCACGGATTTCGACCATGCGATCGCGCAAGGCCAATGGAACAAATATTTCTTTGAAGGCTCGCTGATTATTTGCCCCACCGGTACCGAAGTTGGCAATATCACGAAACAGCTCCTGGGCATCGAGAGTTAATCGTTGATCAAAAGTGGCAATCTCGGACCGACGCATAAGCGTCCAGGTAGTCGCCGCGCCGGCGATGGTCGCAATGATGCCGAAACCAGCGGCGTAAAGCGCGATTTTCCACCTTAGTGGCCACCGTTTCATTTATTCCGATTCAGCAATCATGTAACCGACGTGACGCCTGGTTCGGATGAGCGCGGGTGAGCCGAGTTTCTTGCGTAATCGCCCGATGAAAACCTCGACTAATTTTGTATCGTAATCATGTTTGCGTTCCCAGACCCGTTCGCACAACTCCGTGCGGGTGAAGACCCGGCCTGGCTCACGCATTAACACCTTGAGCAACATGAGTTCGCGGCTGGAGAGTTCAATCTGATTTGGGCCGCGTTGAACTTGTTGATCGGCCAGCCGCAGAGTCAGATCAGCCACGCGTAACGTCAGCTCCGGTTCTTCTGAGTATCTGCGGCCAAGGGCACGCACACGCGCAAGCAATTCCTGCATGGCAAAAGGTTTCGATAGATAGTCGTCGGCGCCGAGTTGCAGACCAGTGACGCGGTCGGTCACTTCACCGCGCGCAGTCAGCATGAGGATACGGGCGGCAACGCCGGTTCCACGCAGACGGCGCAACACCTCAAATCCGTTCATCCCCGGAAGCATCACGTCGAGGAGAATAAGGTCGAACGCCGTTTCCTGGGCGTGACCGATGGCAGTCTCTCCATCGTGGACGACGAAAGGATCGTGCTCCGCCTGGGTTAAGGCGGAAGAGATGTGCCGCGCCAATCGCACTTCGTCTTCGACAATTAAAATTCGCATACGAGGCAGATGCTGCCACTCACGTACGCACCGGACAAGCCGCGCGGCTTCAATGAAGGTAACAACTCTGTTACCTTTGAAATCCGGATCTCGAAAGACTAATCTTCGGTGATGATGCCGAACAAGCCGTGACCTTCGTCCGCGATTCCCGCAGTAAAATAAACCCCTTGGCCGAGCGGAAGGAGGTCCCACAACCCGTCGAACGCGAGCGGTGTCCCATCGGACGCCGAGAGCGTTTCAATAAAAGCGCCGGTCGTCGGATCATAATTATTGATTCGTCCGTCGCCGAAATTCCCAACC
>JBEEGU010000340.1:0-6331 GCA_041167025.1 Verrucomicrobiota bacterium | reverse complement strand
AGTCAATCTCAACGTGAAAGCGGGGGAAATCGTTGGTCTCCTCGGACCAAACGGCGCCGGCAAAACGACCAGCTTTTACATGATTGTTGGTTTGGTCCGGCCGAACAGCGGCCAGGTTGTTTTCTCCGGGACCGATGTCACGAATTACCCAATGTACAAGCGTGCGCGCCTCGGCATGGGTTATTTGCCCCAGGAGGAATCTATCTTTCGGAAAATGACGGTGGAACAAAACATCCTCGCGATTCTGGAAACGTTATCATTGAGCAAAGCGGAACGCCGCAGCCGTTGTGATCAGCTCCTGCATCAGTTCGGGATCGAGCGGATCGCCAAGAATCAGGCCCTCACCTTGAGCGGCGGTGAAAAGCGCCGGTTAACGATTGCGCGCTCGCTGGTGACCAAGCCCAAATTGTTGATGCTGGATGAACCCTTCAGTGGAGTCGATCCGATTGCGGTCTACGATGTTCAGCAAATCATCGTCAATCTGCGCAAGTCCGGGTTGGCTATTCTGATTACCGATCACAATGTGCGCGAAACCTTATCGATCGTCGACCGCGCTTACCTAATCTTCGAAGGGCGGGTAGAGAGCGAAGGGACAAAAGATTTCCTGATCAACGATCCGATCAGTCGCCAACTTTATCTCGGCGAACGATTTCGGATGTAACTCTTGTGTAGACGCGTCGCTCGGCGAAGCGCATGCGCGCGAACCAAGGGTCGGCAAATGTGGGCTTTTGAAATGGCAGGCGGAGCGCCGGCCCTACAACGGGGAATTTACGCGTGGGGTGTTTAGCCGTTGTAGGGCGAGCGCTCCGCTTGCCGTCCCCGTTTTGACAGCCATCGGTTCGAACATTAAGGATTCCATCTCGCCGCGGTGGAAATTTTGCCTATTCGCGTTACAAGTTAGGCGCTGATGGCCGCTAAAAAAGCAAATCAAACGATCACTTCCACAAGCGATCAGCGCAAAAGCGTGCCGGTCGTAACCGTGGACACTTTCTACACTTCCCACGCGGAGAAGTTGCAGATGAAGCTGGAAAGTCCCCGGGTTGGTTTTCATCGCAAGATCCGGGAGCCGACGATCAATCGGCCGGGTCTCGCCCTTTCCGGGTTCTTTAGTTATTTCGCCGAAAAACGGGTCCAGGTGCTGGGCGCCGCGGAGAGCACATATCTCAAAAGCCTTTCGTCCAAGATCCGGGTGAAGCGTTTTCGCGGTCTTTGCGCTCAAAAAATTCCCTGTTTAGTGATCTCCCGCGGTATGCATCTCGATCCCGAGTTGCTCAACGTCGCAGGGGAGGAACAAATTGCGGTTTTTCGCACGCCGATGATCACGATGAAGTTCATCAACGCTGCCACGATCGCCCTGGAGCTGGATTTTTCGCCGACGGTAACCGAATTCGGAAGCATGGTCGACATCCTGGGCGTTGGCGTTTTGATTCGCGGCGCCAGCGGCATCGGGAAAAGTGAGTGTGTTCTGGGTTTGATTGAGCGTGGTTACAGCCTGGTCTCGGACGACGTTACCCGGATCACTTCGCTTGAAAGTCGCGAGCTCATGGCAACGGCGCCAAACCTCACCCGCAACCACATGGAGGTTCGAGGTATCGGTATTATCAACGTCGCTAATATTTTTGGAATTGGGAGTATCCGGATTGAGAAGCGGCTTGATCTGGTTGTGACATTAAAGGATTGGGAGGAATTGGAAGAAGTGGACCGGATTGGACTTGATCAGGAGTATTACGAAATTCTCAACCTGCCCGTGCCGCATGTTACCATACCGGTGCGGCCGGGGCGCGACATCGCGCGCCTGATCGAGGTTGCGGCGATGGATCAAAAGCTAAAGGGTCTCGGCCGAAACAGCGCGGTGGAATTCAATACGAAATTGCTCAACTTAATGGAGCCGAAAGAGAGCTAATGGGTCTGCTGAACCGCAAAACAAACGCACGCCGTCGAGCGGTCGAGAAAGATATACCGATTGTGAATCGGCTGGGCCTGCATGCCCGCCCGGCCGCCATGTTCGTGCGGATTGCAAGCCGTTACCGTTCAGAAGTTTGGGTCGCGAAAGAGGGAGAAGAGGTCAATGGAAAGAGCATTATGGGATTGATGATGCTTGCCGCCGGTCAAGGATCGAAGCTGCATATTCGCTGCGAGGGACCTGATGCTGACAAGGCGCTGGAAGAACTCGAGCAACTCATCAACGCGCGCTTCAACGAAGAGTGAGAATAAGGTTTTGGCGATTTGACATCCCCTTTAGTCTCGCAGGTGGATGAGCGACGATAAGACGCGGGCAGAGATCCGGTTGCAAGGCGCGGGCGTTTCGCCCGGCATGTCGCACGGAGTTATCCATGTCGTGCGCGACGATCTCGATGACATCGCACGTTATCCCATTGCCGCATCGCAAATTCCCGACGAAATCGGGCGGTTTGAGGCGGCCCTTATTCAGACGCGGATGCAGATCCTTGAAATGCAACAGCGCATCGCCGAGTCAATCGGGGCGAAGGATGCCGGGATATTTGATGCTCACTTGCTCGTTGTCGAAGACCGGACGCTGATCGACGAAGTGCTGCGCAAGCTGGAAAAGGATCGGAGCAACGTGGAGTGGATTTTTCAAGAAGTGGCCAGCGGCTACGCCGAAACGCTGAGCAAAATAGACGATCCATACCTGCGCGAGCGCGCATTGGATATCCAGGATGTGACCAAGCGGGTCATTCGCAATTTGCAGGGGAAAGCGCCCAAGCCGTTCCTCGCCCTGACCGAGCCCCACATTCTGGTAGCGCATAATCTGACTCCTTCCGATGCCGCGATGATGAATCGCGAGCAGGTCCTCGGCATCGCGACGGATCTGGGCAGTCGCACGTCCCATACCGCAATCATGGCGCGGTCCATGAGCATACCGGCCGTGGTCGGCCTGCACGACGCCACCAGCCGGCTCGAGACGGGCCAAAACGTTTTGGTCGATGGCACAAACGGTCTGCTCATCGTGCATCCCACGCCGGAAACACTGGCGCACTATCGCGAGGTTGAATCGAAACGCGTTCGAATGACCGAACGACTGACGCATTTGCGCGAAACCAAGTCGACCACCCGCGATGGCCGTCACATCGTTCTCTCCGCCAATATCGAGCTCCCCCAGGACGTCGATGCAGTCGCCGCCAATGGCGCTGAAGGGGTCGGGCTCTACCGCACGGAATTTCTTTATTTGAATCGCAATACCCTTCCGAGCGAGGACGAACAGCACGACACGTATCGTCACGTGGCCGATCAGGTGAAGCCGCATCCGCTCATTATTCGCACCTTCGATCTTGGCGGAGACAAGCTTGCCCCGGGCTCGGTGGATTCCACGGATGAACTCAATCCCTTTCTCGGTTGCCGCGCCATCCGGTTTTGTCTCGAGCATCCGGACATTTTCAAGCCACAGCTCCGCGCCATTCTTCGGGCCAGTGTCGTCGGCAACATCAAGATCATGTTCCCGATGATCTCAGGCCTGCACGAACTGCGTCGCGCGATTGCGATGCTGGACGAGTGCAAAAACGAACTTGGTAAATCAGGAATTCAGTTCAGTGCCGAAACAGAGGTTGGAGCGATGATCGAAATTCCGAGCGCCGCTATTTCGGCCGACATGCTCGCTCGCGAAATTGACTTTTTCAGTATCGGGACAAACGACCTGATCCAGTACGCGATTGCGGTGGATCGCGTGAACGAAAAGATTTCTCACCTCTATGAACCGACTCATCCGGCCGTGCTGCGTTTGCTCAAGATGATCGCCGACGCGGCGCATGAAAATCAGATTTGGGTGGGAGTCTGCGGCGAAATGGCCGGGGACGTTGCGCTAGTTCCACTATTGCTGGGGTTGGGGATGGACGAACTCAGCGTCGGGGCGACTTTGGTGCCCAGGGTCAAGCGCGCCGTACAAAGTGTGGATATCGCGGAGTGCCAGAAACTGGTGGACGATTCACTCAAACTGGAAACGCCAGCGGAGATTCTGCAACGTTGCTTGCAGCTGGCGACCGAGCGGTACGGGGATCTGCTCGGGTAAGAAGAAATTAGAAAGTAGGAAGTAGGAAGTGGAAAGGGAAGACAGCGACGAATCGAAATTTCTACTTTAGTCGTTCTACTTTCGAATTTGCCTATTCTTCTTCTTCCGCTGATTCCGCTTCGGGGTCCGGATCGGGTTTGAGCCCCTCTTCCTCCATTTTCCGAAGGACGTCGCTCATGTCGTCGACCTCGTCCCACACTTCCTGGCTGACATAAATAGGAGCCTTTTGTTGCACCGCCATCGCGATGCAATCACTTGGCCGTCCATCCAATTCGATGATTTTCTTCTGCTGAAGTTCGTTTTCGGCGCGAATAATCATCCGAGCATAGTAGGTCGCGTTCTTGAGATCGTTGATAATGACGCGTTCCACTTTCGCGCCCAGCGCGGTCATGAGATGAGCGATCAAGTCGTGGGTCAACGGTCGTTCTTTCGTGATTTCGCGCATGAACATGGTGATTGCGCTCCCCACGGTCTGATCGACGTAGATGATGAATACCTTGTCATTGTTCCCGAGAAACACAGCGCACCCTCCGCTGGTCGGCAACACCGCGCGCACCTGCACCTCGATCACCGTTTTATTCATCCGGCGAAACGGTATCCGCGCAGGCGCGAAAGACAAGCAGAGGCGGATCGTGCGCTTCGGCGAGTAGTATTGAATTTTAGCGGCCAGAGCGGGTTGTTTGTCGCATCGACGAGGGGCTCGGTCAAAACGGCCTCTCAGTTTTTTTGAAGCGGCACTTGCATGTTCGCGGCGATATCTAATTATGCGGATTGCGATTGCGTTGCCTTTATCAAGAACATGAAAACTGATTGGGACGTTGAGTCCGCCATTGCCACTTATAACGTCGACCGTTGGGGTGGTGATTACTTCACCGTTAACGGCAACGGCAATGTCGAGGTCCGGCCATTACAGGACAACGGCGGCTCGATCGACATCCTGGAAGTAGTCAGTGAAGCACGGTCGCGCGGCCTGGGTTTCCCGCTCGTCATCCGCTTTCAGGATTTGCTGCGGCACCGCGTGGAGTCGGTCAATCGCGCCTTTCAAAGTGCCATCAATGAATTCGGCTATCGCAATACCTACCGGGGAGTGTTTCCGATCAAGGTCAATCAGTTGCGCGAAGTAATTGAAGAAATCGTCGATGCCGGCCAACAGTTTCATTTTGGGCTGGAAGCGGGCAGCAAACCGGAACTGGTTGCCGCGCTCGCCATGCACAAAGACCCGGAGAGTCTCGTCATCTGCAATGGCTACAAGGATCGCGCTTTTATCCGCATCGCTCTTCTCGGCCGCAAGCTTGGCAAATCTGTGGTCATCGTGGTGGAGAAACTGGAAGAGCTGGAAGCAACCATCCGCGCATCCAAGGAGGTCGGTGTCGAACCGCATATCGGCATCCGCGTCCGTCTGCACAGCAAAGGTTCCGGGAAATGGTCGCCCAGCGGGGGAGAGAACGCCAAGTTCGGGCTCGATACCACCAGCCTCGTCGCCGCGAGCGAAACGCTGAAAGCAGCCGGACTCTCGCACTGCCTGAAGCTTGTCCATTTCCACGTTGGCTCGCAGGTCCCGGACATCTCGACCATCAAACGCGCCGTCCGCGAAGCCGCCCGTTATTACGCCAAACTCTGCAAACTTGGGCACGAGCTCGGCTATCTCGATGTCGGCGGTGGACTCGGAGTCGATTATGACGGGTCCCGCAGCGATTTCGACAGCTCCGCGAATTATTCGCTCCAGGAATATGCCAACGATGTGGTGTGGAACATCATGGATGTGTGTGACTCCGAAGGTGTTTCCCATCCTGCCATCGTCAGTGAGGGCGGACGTGCCATCGTCGCCCATCACTCTGTCCTGGTAATGGAAGCGTTTAGTTCGATTGAAAAGACCGGGCCCAAAATTAAAGTCGAGGCTGGCGAGAAAGATCACAAGCTCGTACGCGACATTCTCGATGTAAAACAACGGCTCCGCCGGGCAAACCGGCTTGAAAGTCTGCATGACATTCAGCAGATCAAAGAGGAATCGCAGCAAACTTTCGATCTTGGGCTGCTCGAGCTCGAATCGAAAGCCAAGATCGACACCGTTTACTGGCAGCTGGCGCAGCAAATCGTGAACATGCATCGCGGGCTGCGTTATGTGCCTGACGAGGTCAAACAGCTCGAGACGTCAATGAGCGATCAATACATCTGCAACTTTTCTGTTTTTCAATCGCTCCTAGATCACTGGGCGCTTGGTCAATTATTTCCGATCATGCCAATCCATCGGTTGAATACTCCGCCGGATCGCAACGGAATGATCGTCGACATTACCTGTGATTCGGA
>JBEEGU010000339.1:0-5207 GCA_041167025.1 Verrucomicrobiota bacterium | reverse complement strand
AACGGCACGATCCCCGGGCGGGCTTGAGCGATCGGAACATCCGCTCGCTGATCGTCTTCGTCGAGGAGCTGAATCACGCGTTGCATGCCGCGCTGCAATTCAAAAATGGCCTGCGTGAAATCACCGCGGAAGATTTCGCGAGGAACCTTGAGCTGCAGGCGCAAGTGGACACGTATCTGGTGCTGCTGCTTTTTGTCGCGTTTTTCCGCAAGACCCAGCGGGTGTCGCGAACCGATCGGCGTTGGCTCCGGTTTCATCTTTTTACGCGGCAATCTCCTGACGCTTTCCAAGACGAGAATCTGCGGGCGCGTTATCTCGAAACAAGTGAGCTGGCTTCCAGCTACACCTATTACCTGGATACTCTGAACGGGCTCCGGCGTCTTGAGGAAATCCGACTTTTCCGGGCGCTCGATTATGGCGCCAAAAAAACACGGGTGCTCGCCCTGCTTGCGCCCAAAAAGAAGAGCGCCTGATCCGTTTTTGGTTCAAGACACGGTGGCCTAACAAGTATTGCCCCGGGAGACTGCGCCTGTTGCTCGCAGCTTTTAGGTTGATCGAACGGACAAACATTCGTCATCGGACGTTTTCCGTTTGTGAATAGCGCCCATCTCTATTAATAGATCGAGCGTGTTCAGTTTGACCATGCTCGGCAGCGGCAGTGCCGGAAATAGCGCGCTCGTCGCGACCGATCATTGCCGACTGCTCGTGGACGGCGGTCTCAGCGCGCGACAACTCGTCCTTCGGCTCGAACAATGCGGGGTCACACCGGACCAGCTCGATGGTGTGCTTCTCACCCACGAACATGGCGACCATATCTGCGGGCTGGAAGTTCTTTGCCGGAAATTTACTCTCCCTATTTTTTGCAATGCCCTGACTGCGGAAGCGATTCGGTGCGATGGGGCGTTGGATGGCCATCGCAACTGGCGGATTTTCCGAACCGGGGCTGATTTCTCGATTTGTGATATCCACGTCCAAACCTTCCCGGTGCCTCACGACGCCGTCGAACCGGTGGGCTTTACTTTCCACGCCGGGTCGCGCGCGCTTGGTTACATTACCGATCTTGGATATGCGACCAAGATGTTAACCGAGCGCCTGCGTGAAGTGCACACGCTCGTGATCGAAACGAATCACGATGAGAAATTATTGCAGAACGATTCACATCGTCCCTGGCCGGTAAAACAACGGATTCAATCACGGCACGGCCACCTTTCCAACATTGCGGCGGCCGGCGTCATTGCAGAATTGCTTCCCGGAAAAATCGAGCGGGTCGTGCTTGGCCATCTCAGCCGCGACTGCAACAGGCCCGAACTCGCTTTCGCTGCCGTTCAAACGGTGCTGGAAGAATGTGGACGGCGCGAAATGGAGATTCATTGCGCCGCGCAAAATGAGATCAGTCCCCGGTTCCGAGTCGGAGAGACCCTGTCGCAGGCGTTTCAGCCCTCGTTCGACAGCATATTTTTCCAAACCGCATAAAAGACTGGTGAATCGCAGCCAGAGGCGACGCACGGCCTTCGAAGCAAGATGAAAATCCGTGACGCGATGCCGGTCGACCTGCCCGCTATTGTTGCGATTTACAATGCCGCTGTTGCCACGCGCATGTCGACCGCGCAGCTCGAACCGGTCACGGTCGAGAGTCGTCGCGACTGGATTAGCGAACATACCCCTGATCGGCATCCATTCTGGGTCATGGAATGCGAAGATCAGGTGGCCGGCTGGCTCACGGTCAAGCCGTTCGCTCCACGATGTGCCTACAGCGGGACGGTCGAGCTAAGCGTTTATGTGGACGAACGATTCCGGCGTCGCGGCGCCGCCCGCGCATTATTAGAGGAAGCCATCGCGCGGGCGCCGGCGCTGAAGATCACCGCCCTTATCGGGCTGATCTTCGCTCACAATGAGGCAAGCCTGCGCCTGTTTGAGGCGGTCGGGTTCGCGCGCTGGGGGCTGCTACCGCGCGTGGCCCTGCTCGAGGGGATTACCCGCGACCTTACCATCATGGGCCGGCACGTCTGATCGTTCGGTCAGGCTTCCTCTTGCCCGATGACAAGATGGATGACGCCGTTCGGTGCCGAAACGAAGAATCCGTCGAAGTCTTCGCGTAACTGCTCGACCTCATCGCGACGGGCAACACCATTGACCTTCAAAAACGAAGCGGCTGCATCGGTGTCATTGGTCTCCAATTCCAGCCAGATATCGGGCTGGCTTAAATTCGGAACCTTGTCGATCCAAAGACGGTTCGGGCCGAACTGAAAAATACAGCCATCGGCTTCTTCCTCGATTAAGGGCAAGCCTAACGTGTCCCGGTAAAAAGCGACGGTCTGCTCGTAAGTATGAGCGGGGCATTTGATCGCGATGTTTGCGCCGCCGGAAAACTGCGGGCCATTGACGTTAGCAACCATGTGACAGTGACGGTTTCAATCCCGGGCGGCGTTACAGGTGCGCGAGAATCTTTTGCGCGGCGCTCTTTGTTTTTTCCGCGGCGGCGAGCTCGTCTTCCAGTCCGCCCATCCCAATCGTGATGAGAGTGTTTCCTTTGACCACGTAAAGCATCACCACATTCGACGGAAGGCCAGCCTGCGTTCCACTCGATATCCTCGCCTTGTCGCCTAGACCGGAAATTGCCCGCATTGCTCCGGTATTTTCAGCGACCATCTCAAGTTCCTTTTGGGCATCGAATCCCGCCGCTGCCTGGTAGACGCGGAGAATGAGAGTTTTGCGGGAATTGACTGCGTAATAATTGCATTTCGAATAGTAGCCGTCTTTGCCCTCAAGATTTCGGGGCGTCGCACTTTTGACCGGCTCTCCGAGGATCGTTTCTGCGGCGGCCTTGTCGATAACCTGAGAGACGTCGAAGTGATTCTCCGCGGCCGGGGCGGGCGAAGCCCAAACCGACGCGAATGCCAGGACCAAACCACGGACGACAAGATGTTTCATTGATCACTTATCCGCCGGCAGCTCCTTCTCCGCCCGGTTCCGTCATCGACAATGGGTCGAGGATGCGATTGAGCTCCGCTTCGGGCAGAACCTTTTGAGCCAGGCAAATTTCGCGCACGGTTTTGCCGGTGCTCGCACTTTCTTTGGCAATCTCCGCCGCGCGATCATAACCGATGCGAGGAGCGAGACTGGTCACCATGGCCATGGAAAGTTCCACTAGTTCCTGGCACCGAGTTTTGTTGGCCACAATTCCACGGACGCATTTTTCCGCGAAGACATCAGCGGCATTGGCGAGGAGGCGAACCGATTCCAGTAGATCGTAAGCCATCACCGGCATCATCACGTTCAATTCGAAATTGCCGTTGGCGCCAGCCCAGGTAATGCAGGTATCGCTGCCGAAGACCCGCGCGCACACCATCATCATGGATTCGCACATCACCGGGTTCACCTTGCCCGGCATAATCGAACTTCCCGGTTGGGTTGCCGGCAGCTGAATTTCGCCAATGCCGCAACGTGGTCCGCTGCTGAGCAGACGAATATCATTGGCAATTTTGAACAAACTGGTCGCGATGGTTTTGAGCAGGCCGCTTGCTTCGACGACGGCGTCTTTGCTGCCCTGCGCTTCGAAATGATTCTTTGCCTCGTAAAACTGGATGCCAGTGCGTTGTTCGAGGTGTCGCATCACTTTGCCCGGAAAACCGATGTGCCGGTTCAAGCCGGTTCCAACGGCAGTGCCTCCGAGAGCGAGTTCGCGTAGAACCTCGATCGCCTTTTTTACCCGCTCCTGCGCGTAAGCGATTTGCTGCGCGTATCCGGAGAATTCCTGGCCGAGCCGCACCGGCGTCGCGTCCATGAGATGGGTGCGCCCGATCTTAACAATGTCCCAAAATTCCTTTGCTTTCTGTTCGAGCGCGCCACCCAATTTTTCCAAGGCGGGCGTGAGCTTGGTTTTCAATTCTTCGACCACGCTGACATGAATGGCTGATGGGATGACATCATTGCTCGATTGCCCCATGTTGACGTGATCGTTCGGATGGACGGGATCGCGTGATCCAATCGATTTTCCGGCCAACTGCGCCGCCCGGTTCGCAATCACCTCGTTCGCGTTCGTGTTCGTGCTAGTGCCGGAACCGGTCTGAAAAATATCGAGCGGAAAATGTTCATCGAGCTTTCCATCGGCGACTTCTTCGGCCGCCTGTATGATTAGCGCGCTGCGATTGGCGTCGAGCAAACCCAGATCATGATTGGCCTGCGCCGCGGCCCATTTGATCAAACCCAGGGCGCGAATGAAAGGCCGGGTAAAGCGATACCCGCTAATTGGAAAATTCAATACCCCACGCTGGGTGGATGCTCCATAGAGAGCGGATTCGGGGACGGACATTTCGCCCATCGAATCTTTTTCAATGCGCGTCCGCGCGGCAGTCATGCCGAATGTCTTGAAGAGAATTGTTCGACTTTTGACCGGCGCGATCTGGCCGGATGGGCACGGCCATTTAATATCGGACTCTTGCGGAAAACAGTGATGAACATGGGCGGAATGTTCTGAAGGAAATATTCCGATTCAGCATCATCGAAAATAGTAGCGTGCTGCTTCAGCTCATTTGTCACCTGGTAAATAATGAAGCTGCCACCGGGCGCGAGGGCCTCGTAAGTTTTTGTCAACAACGCTCGCTTCTTGTCGATCTTGAGAATGCTGAAAGGAATGCCCGAAAGGATGTAATCGCATTCCGCGATACCGCGCCGTTTCATTTCCTGCGTCAGTGCCGCTGCGTCTCCATGAATGACATGAACCCGCGGGTCATTCGCAAATTGTTTCTCCAAGTCGCGCGAGAATGCGGCGTCGAGCTCGAAAAGAAGCAACTGGGCATCGCTCCGCATGCGCCGCAAAATTTCACGCGAGTGGACCCCTTCGCCGGGCCCGTACTCGGCAATCACGCGTGCACGATCGAAATCGATTTTATCTGAAACCCGTTCGACCAACGCTTTCGAACTGGGCACGATCGAGGCGATCTGGAATGGCCGTTGCAAGAATCGTTTAAAGAACAGCGCATTCATCGGAGGCGGGAATAGTCCACTGCGCGTTGGCGCTTGTCCAGTCGCGAGTGCCGCCGAAAATCTAGGAGTCTGACTCAGCCGAATCCGGCGTTTTTGGCGGTTTCTGCCTTGAAAAGGTCACAATTTCAAAGGTTTCGCAGAAGGGAATTGACATCTATTCTCAAATTTATAATGCTCAGCGATGCGAATTTGTCTTGCCGAATTCCGCACGAGTTGATGAT
>JBEEGU010000338.1:0-5386 GCA_041167025.1 Verrucomicrobiota bacterium | reverse complement strand
ACAGCGAATCCCGACCAGCTTGGACTTTTTCAAACGGGCGCGGTCGATGCGGTTTGGACAGTGGAACCGTGGGTCACTCGGCTGGAGCGCGATGCAAAGGCGAGAATCTTCCTGGAAGACAAAGAGGTCATCACGACGTGGCTGGTCAGTAGCGCGGCGTTTTTGCGCGAGCATCGCGACATGGCAAAAAAGATTGCCGCAGCCAATGTCGAGTTAACCAAGTGGATTCAGGAACACGAAGCCGAAGCGCACAAGATTTTGATTGCGGAATTGAAAGAGGAAACCAAATCCGATTTCGCGCCTGAAGCCGTCGCCCAAGCCTGGAAGCGAATTAAGTTTACGACCGACATAGCACCGGAGTTGATCGCAAAGGCGGTGCAGGATGGAAAAGACGCCGGTTTTCTCAAGGCCTCGACCGATACTGCCAAACTAGTCGAAACTCCCTAATGCTGCGAGGGCCCGGACGTTCCTCTGCCAGTGAAGAACTTCAGGTCATCGCGCCTTCGAAGCTGTCGATAGATAACGTCTCGAAAAGTTTTCAAGCGGCCTCCGGCAACGTCCTCGCGCTCGACCGCGTTAGCCTGAACGTCGCTGAAGGCGAATTCGTTTGCCTGGTTGGAGCCAGTGGATGCGGAAAATCCACTTTACTCAATATCATCGCCGGGCTCGAGAAACCGGACAGCGGCACCGTTTTGGCAGATGGAAAACCGGTGACGGGGCCCGGTCGCGAGCGGCTCGTCATGTTTCAGGAATCAGCGCTTTTCCCGTGGTTGGACGTATTCGGCAATGTCCTTTTCGGGCTTAAGCTCAAAAAGAATCTCACCAACAACGATCGGCGCGATGTAGCCAAATATTATCTCGAGTTGGTCGGGCTTAGCCGGTTTGAGCACGCAAATATTCATGAGCTTTCTGGCGGCATGAAGCAGCGAGTGGCACTGGCGCGCGCTCTCGCGCCGAATCCACGCGTCCTTCTGATGGACGAGCCGTTCGCTGCGCTGGACGCTCTCACCCGCGAGCAGTTTTACGGTGATATCCAGGAAATCTGGAAAGCGCGTCGGAAGACAATTGTTTTCGTCACTCATAACGTGCGCGAAGCAGCTTGTCTTGGCGACCGCGTCCTGCTTTTCTCACCGCATCCGGGCCGAATCCAGGAAGAATTTCACATCGATTTGCCGCGGCCGCGCGATATCAACAGCGTCGATCTTGCTACTTATGCCAGTCGGATCAAGAGCGGGTTGAAGGATCTTCACCAAACCGACAACGTCGCACGTTCATGAGACGTTTTCTGCTCGCCGCCGGCTTTTTCGCCGCGCTTCTGTTGCTCTGGCAATGGCTTTTCCAGATGCGCTTTTGGTCCCCGGTGCTTTTGCCGGCGCCGATTCAAGTATGGCGATATCTCGAGACTGCCGTGACCGACGGCACTCTTGTCAAAGCCACTTTGGTTACCATGCGGCGCCTTCTCGCTGGATATTTGCTTGGGCTGGTTGTGGGTCTCCCTGTTGGATTACTGACCGCCCGCTGGAGAGTGTTCCACGATACAATCGGTACTCTCGCACTCGGTTTGCAGACGCTGCCGAGTGTCTGCTGGGTGCCGCTCGCTCTCTTGTGGTTCGGCCAAAGCGAAGGTGCGATGCTCTTTGTCGTGGTCATGGGAACCTTGTGGTCAGTCGTCATCGCGACCGAGACCGGGGTGCGCAATGTTCCGCCGATCTACCGCCGTGCGGCTCTGACCATGGGATCCAAGCGATTGCATATCTGGTTCAAGGTGATTCTGCCGGCCGCCCTTCCGTTTGTTGTCAGCGGGATGAAACAAGGTTGGGCCTTTGCCTGGCGCTCGCTCATGGCCGCGGAGATTTTCGTGACTGTTCTGACTGGATTTGGTCTTGGACAGCTATTGCACTTCGGGCGCGAGCTTAACGCCATGGAGCAGGTCATCGCCATTATGCTTGTCATCGTTGTCATCGGCTTGCTTGCCGATAAGATTTTCTTCTCGCCAATCGAACGATTTCTCCATCGGCGGTGGGGCACAAGCCAGGCATGAGAATCTGGGATAAACGCCCGCCGGTTTCGCTCCAACGCGAAGTGCGTATCAGCAACAAACTGGGCCTGCACGCGCGTCCGGCCGCGGAGTTCGTCAAGCGGGCGAAGAGTTTCCGCTCAGAAATCTGGATTTTGAAAGATGGGGCCCGCTATTCCGCGGCCAGCCTGATCGATGTGCTGCGGGCCAATCTTGATTGTGGCGCGACTGCAACGCTTGAGGCCCATGGTGTCGATGCGCAAGAAGCGCTCGATCGCCTGGAAAAAGTGCTGACAAATTTCCGGGACGAACTGAATTCCTAGGGGCGAGCGGACAGGTCGCGGCGATTGCCTGCGGTACCGTAGCCTCGTGCGAAGGCTAAACCTCAATCGCCATTGTGCCTAGGAGTCTGCACTCGGACAAACGTGGCAGTTCGCCGAACGGCCGCTATCTCACCGGCCGGCCTACCAAGATTCCGCTGTCGCTGCGGTACCGATTTAGATAGGCCGACAGGCGCGAATCCACGACGACTCGGCCATAATTATTCGGAGCCGAAGCATGCAAGAAATGCAACACGCCGTCTTCTGTCCTCAGTGCCAGACCGACATGGGCGGTGGAATAAAGCCCGCCACGATCACGCGAGACAATGCCAATGATGTCGCCACTTTTCAGTTTAGACTCGATTTTCGGAACCCGCTTTTTCGGAATTTGGTAAAGTGGCCGCGACGAAACTTGCGCCTCCATTCGGCCGAGCGGCCCCAGCAGCGATTTATTGGCCGCGAGATAGCGGTAATGTCGCCAACCGATTGTCATTTCCCGCGCTGAATGAGGAACGCTTTCGCCGCCGAGACTACGAGTGAGATCATCGATCAGGCCGCGGCGATTATTATCGGCAAGCCAATCCTCAAGATAATGGAGCCGTGACAGGTATTCGCCTGTGCATTCGCCGCCGCGATATCGATCGAGTTCCACGAAGTGCAACAATCGCTCGGGACTCCAGTTGGATTCGGGTTCTTCCAGCATCCGGGCGAAGCCAAGTGAAATTTCGAAGAAGGTCCAACAATCCACTCCCGCGAAATTGACCGATGGCGCCTCGACGTGGTTGTCGATTTCGAGCGTGAAATGTTTATAGCGCGTGCCAACCAGGGCGAGGCCGACTGCTGCGGTGCGCTCGCCAATCGGCAGTGATTTCCAGTCTCCCTTCCGCGCTTCGTCGACCAGGCGATTGAATTGGTCACGTCCCTTAAAAACGGTGTTGAACGGTAAATGCGTCTCGGTCGCGCAGGTTAGCGACGCCATCAAAAAAAGAGGAATAATGACCTGCGCGATTTTCACGTGGCAAACAGACTGCGGTTTCCTGACAAGGGCAACTTCGCTTGACCCTCCGCTGCAATCAGCGTGCCAACCAATCGTCACGCAGCGAGTAGGCGCGTGATTTCAAAAACTGGCGAGGCCGTTCGCCCGTAATCGGTTTAATCCAGTGGCGTAACGTGCGTTTGTTCAGCCGGGGTTCGTAGCCGAATTCGCGCATGAGATCGCGGCAATGCCATTCGACCCAGCCAATCTCGTCTTCGCTTAATTCGCGTTCCCAGCGGGTCACCGGTTCCGTGCTGATCTCGGAAAACTCCACGCCGGCAGACGAATTTCCAACCCAAAGGCGCCCGACTTTGGTCGGCTTCAATACAATCTCCGGGTCAAATGTGATCTCCAGGTAATTGCAAACTTTTTGCATCGTCGCGCCCGGCTCGCGCGCGAGTTGTTCGTACGGAACCACCAGCCCTGATATTTCGCCTCTCTGAATTTTTCCCGCCAATGTTGCGGTTACGCGCCAATGAGCGATGACGTAGTAGGTGGAAAAACGGCCGGTCTTTCTCGATTTTTCGAGATGGATCTGCGCCGCGAGAAGCGCTCGGGGATCGCGCATGGTAACGAGAAGTTTCGCGCGCGGAAAACGGGAGAAAATTGCGGACACATAATTCCGGTTGGCCGGTGTCTTCTCCACCCAGCGTCGGATGGTTTCGGGCGGAATGTTGAACACCGTGGCATACGATTCCACCATCAAAACAAGCAAGTCTCGCTCGGCATTAGCGGGGTCGAAAGCGCTCTGCCGAAAGGTCTCGAGAAACTTCTGGTGCGGGAAATCAGAATAATCGTGCTTCCGTTTTCGGTGTTCGTTGCCAAATAAAACCTTCGACCACGATTGTTGAGTCAGGTAATCAAATTGTGCTTGCCGCCCGAGGGGACCGTACTTGGTCAGCGCGGTCGCGAAATAGGCAGTATCTTGCGGGAAAACGAGAAGCTCCGGATGGCCATCAAGCAAAGCGACCAACAGCGTGGTGCCGGATTTCGCCTGTCCCGCAATGAAACACGCGCGCTCGTCGAAACTCAAATTTTGCGTAGGCGCAATCATGAGACGCAGCTCTGTTCAAATATGGTCACCGCAAAGTGTAGGTATGGTCAGCCGGATACACAAACCCCCGATATTTCATGAGCGAACAATCAATCCCGTTCCATAAGAACGCAGTAGCGGCGAGGGCCGCTGCTCTCTTCGCCGATTACGAGGAAGCCATCGCGGGAATCACTCCGGAGGCTGGGTTCGGCGGTATCTGGGAAAGCGAAATGTTTTTGTTCTACGCCGCAGTGAGTCCGTATCGCCCCGGCCAGATCCTCGAATCCGGTCGGGCGCGCGGTAAAAGCACACTCGCGCTCGCCCGCTGCTTTCCGAAAGCGCGCATTGTTAGTGTCGAATTTGATCGTGAGTCCGCCAATGCCGCAGCTGCGGAAGCGAAGCTGAAGGCGTACGAAAATGTGGAGCTTCTTTACGGCGATTCCCGCACGATTTTGCCTGGTCGCCTCCGCGACGGCGATGCGGTGATCATTGATGGGCCGAAGGAGTTTCGCGGGGTTGAACTCGCGTTGCGGCTTTTGCGCGCAGGAAAACCGTGCGCTGTTTTCATTCACGATTTCCCGCCAAATGCGCCCTGGCGAAAATTCGTTGAGCGGCATTGGCCGGACGCGTTTTTTGGGGATGATCCGTTGTTTGAGCCATTCCGCGTTCTTGATCAGGGAAGAGATCCGCGAAAGGACGCACCGCACCTGGCAAGCGGTCGCTACGGCGTCTTCGCCTGCTTGCCGTCTCAATTACCTGCGCCTTACTGGCGCCTACACGCTTCTCTATTAATTGCGCGCTGCGTCGGCATATCCTTGTAGCGACGGTCAGAGACCCTCCGCTACAGAACAGTTAAGTTGATAGGGCGCCGGAGTCCGTTATCACCGCATCCATCACGACGTCGTGCGGCTCGCTTGGAACCTCATCGGTAATTTGAAAGGAGAAACAAATGCCAAGTTTGAATGCCTGTGCCGCGCGAC
>JBEEGU010000337.1:0-3869 GCA_041167025.1 Verrucomicrobiota bacterium | reverse complement strand
GGCCCGGAGATCATCGAACTGCTGCGCGAGCATCTCCGTTGCATGGAGCGCATTTCTCCGCCGGAAAGCCGTCACGCACTGGATCTCGATGGGTTGCGAAAACCCGGCATCACCTTTTGGAGCATTTGGAATGGATCGGACTTAGCGGGCTGTGGTGCGATAAAAGAGCTGGATGGTCAGCATGCCGAGATTAAGTCAATGCGGACGGCATATGAATATCAGAGAAGAGGAGTCGCGACACGAATGCTTCGACATCTCATCGCGGAAGCGAAACAGCGAGGGTATAGCCGATTGAGCTTGGAGACGGGTTCGATGGAGTATTTTGAACCGGCCCGGAGGTTATACGCCAGTTTCGGATTTGTTTATTGCGGTCCGTTTGGATCTTACACCCACGATTCAAATAGCGTCTTCATGACCAAACAGCTTGATCCGCCAGTGATGGATTGATAGTTGAGAGATAACGACGCTCGGTCACGATCGCCCGAGCTAAATCTTTGGCGTTATTTAATGCCCGTTAATGCCCGGCGAAGAACCTAGTGGATGCGGCAGATCAGTGACTTATGGATTTGCTGGGGCGATCATCCTCGGATTCATCAGCTTTATCGCCGGTTTCATTGGACCGATCATTTTCACCCCGCAATCTAATCAGGGTCCTTTATTGGGCACTTTCATCACCGGCCCAGCGGGGAGCAGTCGTCGGTTTCGTCGTCGGTGCCTTGTATGCGCAGTTCCGACGGCCGAAAACCTAATCGATCATCCCAAACCGGGGGCCAACATAGCCTTCACTGACGTGTGACTTCGTTAGGCCGCCCGAGGCCTGCTCAGTTTCGACTCGACTCTCGATTACATGGGAGCTGAAATAGTCGGCGTGATGGAGCGCCGCACTTTTTTAATTCAATCGAGCATGGCTGCGACGGCAGCGCTTTTGCCGATCCCAACCCGTGGTGAAGAAGCTCAGTCGTGGCCGCGATATAGCGGAGCGACTGTGATTGATGCGCTCGGCGCCCCTGGCACTTCGAGTTTTGGAAAACGCATCCCACTGACCGCGTCGGAACTCTCCGATGCGACGGCATCGGGTCTAACCGCGGTGAACGTAACCGTGAGCGGGGTGGGCAGCTACACGAAGGATTTTGAAGAAACATTGCGCAATATCGCTTTTTGGGAGGAGCAGATCACAGCGCATCCGGATGCGTTGATGAAAGTTACTCGGAGTGCAGATGTCGCCGAGGCGAAGAAGAGCGGCCGGCTCGGAATCATTTATGGTTTCCAGGACGGAACGCCGCTGGGCGAATCGCTCGAGCGCCTCGACCTCTTTTATGACCTTGGGGTGCGCATCATTCTTTTCACTTACAACCTCCGGAACCTTGTCGGAGATGGCTGCCTGGAGCCGGGCGACGCGGGGCTGAGCCTGTTCGGACGCAAATTAATCGGCCGAATGAACGCGAAACGCGTGCTTGTGGACTTGAGTCATTGCGGGCATCGCACCACGCTGGAATCGATCGAGGTCTCTCAGCAGCCCGTTGCGATCACCCACGCGGGCTGCACTGCGCTTGCCGATCTGCCGCGAAACAAAACGGACGAGCATTTGCGCAAACTAGCCGACAAAGGAGGCGTTTTTGGGGTCTATCTGATGCCGTTCTTGCGCACGGCCGGGCAACCGATGGCCGAGGATGTGATCCAACACATCGAACACGCAATAAACATTTGTGGCGAAGACCACGTTGGCGTTGGGACCGATGGCGTCATTTCTGCGATCAATGCGACCCCAGAGTTTCAAAAAACATTCCGGGAAGAAATCGCGCAACGGCGCAAATTGGGAATTTCCGCTCCGGGCGAGCGTGAGGACGTTTTCACCTTTGTGCCGGACTTGAATATTCCGGGGCGTTTTCAAAAACTGGCCTATCTGCTTTCCAAGCGCGGCCACTCCGATAAACAGATCGAAAAGATTATTGGCGGGAACTTCTATCGACTCTTTCGCGAGGTTTGGGGCGGGTAATTTTCTGATCTGAATCGCGTGCATACTTTTCTCGAGCCTTTCATCAACCGGATTGAGGCGCGGTGAAAGCAAAAGGTATAGCGGTGTGGCCTCATCTGCGGGGACACATCCTCCTTTTTGATCGCACACGACTCCCGGATTACGGCGCAGCCACCGGTATTCGCCTGCTGATCGGCGCAATGCTCCTCGAGGTCGGCCGAGTGGCGATGGTCGAATGGCTCCAGCCAGGCATTCCACTCTGGCTCTTGACCCCGTTACTCCTCGGATGCGCCCTGATTGCCATCCGAGGCTTTGCTGGAATGAGCCTCTCATCGATCGGATTTCGCCGCTGGCGAGAATGGACTACGACGGAGAAATCCTACTTCCTGCAAGTACTGGTGATAGCGAACGTGTTGTTTCCGATCGTATTCGCCACGGCGCTGCGAAATCGTTTCGATCACGCAGGTCTTATCTCGACTTTGTGGAGTGTCTTCGTGCCCTATCTTTTCTTCGGCTTCTATCAAGAGGTCGTCTACCGCGGCATGCTGCAACTGGAGTTGGTTCGCCGGTGGGGTGCTCCAGCCGGTATTCTCGTCGCAAACCTGCTCTACGCATTCGGTCCGCTGCACTATTATTATTTCTGGTCGCGCGCTTCGCTGGCCATCCCCATGTTCGCGTTAATTTTCATCATCGGACTTTTTTTCGGCGTCCTGTTCCAACGGTCGCGCAACCTTTGGATAGTGGCGGTTTTTCATGCGATCGGAAATGCCTACATTGTGACAAGCCTGGGACCGGTCCGGTAGCAGCAGGTTGCGCTTTCCATTTGAGATAAAATTTGAGCGTCTACGCCCCGATGTGCCGGAAGCCTGGCTGACATCCTAGCATTGCGCGCGGAGCGCACGATCCACTTTACTTCCGTAGAAACCAATCCACAAAACGCGGCAACCCTTCCGCCAAGGAAGTCGTCGGATTGTAGCCCAGTAACTTTCGCGCCTTAGAAATATCGGCGCAAGTCAGCGGGACATCGCCCGGTTGCTCGGGGAGCTGATTGATCTTCGCTTTTTTTCCGAGCGCTTTCTCGATCGCGGCAATCAAATCCTTAAGTTGGATCGTTTCGCTCTCGCCCAGGTTGAAGATGTCGAATAACGGGCCCTCATAGGTCAACGACGCCATCGTGCCTTGAATGATGTCGTCGATGTAGGTGTAATCACGGCGGGTGGTACCGTCGCCAAACTGGTCAATCGCTGTTCCGCTGTGAATCCGACGGGTGAACTGGTGAATTGCCAGGTCTGGACGTTGCCTCGGCCCGTAGACTGTAAAATAGCGCAGCGCAATGACGCGCATGCGGTAGAGATGCGAAAAGGTCGAACAAAGAAATTCGCCGGCAATCTTTGTGGCCGCATACGGACTAATTGTTTGAGTCAGATGGAAGTCCTCCGAAAACGGAACCGATGGGCAGATGCCATAGACCGACGAGCTCGAAGCAAAAATGAAGCGCTCGACCCCTGTGAGCTGCGCAGCTTCGAGAAGATGCAAGGTGCCGTTGACGTTGGTGTCGTAATAAAGTTTCGGATGCGTAATGGACGGACGCACTCCGGCACGGGCCGCCAGGTGCATAATGGTTTCAAATTTTTCACGGTGGAACAACGTCCGCACCGCGCCGCTATCGCGAAGATCGATTTGATGAACGGAGATATCCTTTTTGACTGACGCGATGTTGTCCCACTTGATCGAGGGATCGTAGAAATCGTTGAAATCATCCGCGATCGCGACGTCATGCCCTGCGCCGAGCAATTTCTCCACTAAATGCGAGCCGATAAAGCCGGCGCCGCCCGTGACCAGAATCCGCATGGCCACGAGAGTATGTTTGCCGGTGCCGATTGCCAAATGCTGA
>JBEEGU010000336.1:0-12889 GCA_041167025.1 Verrucomicrobiota bacterium | reverse complement strand
TCCAACCAGCGATCTCGTCAGGTTCAAAGATTTTTCGCTCTTTTTCGGAGCGCAAATTGGCCAGCGTGTCCCCATCGACGTATTCCATCGAAATGCAGGCCGAGCGTTCGTCGAAGACAAAGTCGTGGATTCGTACGATGTTCTTGTGCGTCAGCTCGAGGCTACGTCGCGTCTCGCGCTTCAGATCGTTCAATAGCGACCGGTCGTGTACGATGACGTCAGGAAGAAATTTGAGGGCTATGTCTCGCTCAAGCTCTTCATCGCGCGCCAGCCAGACGATTCCCATCCCGCCGCGCCCTAAGAGCTTGATCAGCGTGTAACGGGCGAAAAGCTTTTGTCCCCCAGCGAACTCGCGCTGCGTGACGTCCAGCCCGTCGCGGCGAGTCTGATCACTCACGCCTTCAGCCTAGTAACAAGGAATGATTGGATAAAGCTCAAAGCGCGCACGGCCATCCCGCGGGCGCTTGTAGCGTAATCGGTTCACGATTCTAGTAGACGGTCTTCGGTTCCGGTTCCGCCAAAAATTTCTGGAAACGCGGGTTTGTCCGCAGCGCGTCCCAATCCCAGTTCAGACGCAGATCGGTCAGCGAGACTCCATTGGGTGTGGTAAGCAGCCGCTCGATTAGCGTGATCGCCTGATCGACCTCGCCGGTTCGCGCGTAAACCCAGGCCAGGCTGAACGCATATCTTGGTCCGTCCACTGCATCCTTGCTTTCCGGGCAGAGCTCAACCGCGCGGAGGCTCTCGCGAATGGCATCATCTTTTCGCCCGACGTAAGCGTAGAGCCGTGCGAGCCGTGCGTGAATTCTTTCGAAATCGGGGTGGTCGCGAACATCGGCTTCGTAAATGGGCCTGACCTTCTCGAACAAAAGCCTTGCGGAATCGGCATCGCCGCGCGCCAGCGCCAGGCGGGCGGCATCGTACGTTTTAAGACCGACCAGCGGATCCAGGAACTCGTCTCCTTTATAATCCGCCAGAATCTTCTCCGCTCCTGGAAAATCCCGCGCCAGCATCGCGATGTCCCATCTCGTCTGCGTGATGGACACGTCAATCACCGAGGGCTGGCCCGGGGCGCCATGCAAGCCTGGCGGGATGCCGGCGAGAAGCTTGCGAGCAGCGGCAAAATCGCCCGCTGGCTCAATTGTCAGCCGGGCGAGATCCAACTTGATGGAGATGTTGTTAGGCTCTATCGCGAGTAGCCGCTCATAGCCGGCCACAGCCGCTGGCCAATCGCGCAAAGATGCGCGCGTGCTTGCGCCGCCATCATGCGCATGCCTGGGGTCGACTTCCTGCAGGCGGTCGTAGGCCGCGAGTCCTTCGCGCCACCGGCCTTGCCGGCAATAAATCTCGGCCGTGTAGTCGAGAACATCCGGTTCCAGCGCCCCCGCCGCCGCGGCGCTCGAAAATTCTCGCAGCGCCGCTGGGTAATCCTTTTCGATCCAGTAAAAGCAAAGACCGAGCGCGACATGAGCTTCCGACAAATCGGGTGAGAGTTGCAGGGCTTGTGCAGCCAACGCGAGAGCGGCGGCCCGATTCTGCGGGCGGCGGCCGACGGTGTACATCAAATTGTTCCACATCGAGCGCCGTGCGATCGCCAGAGCAAACGTCGGATCAAGTTCGATGGCCTTCGCATAAAGGTCATCAATTGCAAAGGCGTCTGCTTTTGAGGCCGCGGTGCGGGCACGCTCCAGCGCACGAAGATACAATAAGTAAGCTTCAGGATTTGTGGTTGGTTTCGCGGCGAGCCGAGCTTTTTCTTCCGGCGCCAGCTTCGCCTTCAACGCCGCCGCGATGTCGGTGGCGAGCTCGCCTTGCAGACCAATGGAGTCGGCGATGGTGCGGTCATACCGCTCAGCCCAGATTTGCCGGCCGTCCCGCGGATCGATGAGCTGCACATTAATCAACGCGCGATTACCGACGCGGCGCACGGTCCCTTCCAGGATATTCGCGACTCCGAGCGCTTGTGCGATATCGCGCAAGTTGCGGGTTGCGCCTGCGCCGCGGTATTGCATGACCGACGCCCGGCTGATGACCTTCAAGTCGTTGATCTTCGCCAGACTAGTCAAAATATCGTCCTGGATTCCATCTGCGAAAAAAGCGTTTTCTTTCTCCTCGCTCAAATTCTCCAGCGGAAGAACGGCGATGCTCTTTTCCGAAGCGGTCGCGACTTGTGCCGGCGTCGTCTTCGCGGCGGGTGCGGCTGATTTAGCGCGTGATTTCGTGAAGTACCAGCCAGCCAGCGCAATCAGAAAAACTGTCGCAACCCCGGCGGCGATAGCGACTTTTTTGAGCGGGCGGGTCGCGCGTGGACTCACCGGGCGCGTCTGCGGCAAAGACAACTGCAACCGCTCCGCTACTTCCGCGGTTGATTGCGGCCGTTTCGCCGGATCTTTCGCTAAACAGGCGGCGACGGCTTGTTCCCAAATCGGCGGCACGAAGGCGGGCTCGAGGTTAAATTCCTTCCGTCGCTCCGTCATCGATGGGGCAACTCTCTCCTGGATTTGCCTATCGACGTTGCCCGAATAGAAGTGCGGCTTGCCTGTGAGCAGTTCATAGAGGGTTGCGCCTAACGAGTAGATGTCGTCGAGATGACTGCCGCGTTCACCGGCGAGTTGTTGCGGACTCATGTAAACGAGCGTTCCGCTGCGACCCTGTTCCATGGTCAGCCGGCTCATGGAATCGCCGAGGCTGCGGGCAATGCCGAAATCGGAGATCTTGAGTTCGCCACGCTGATTCACCATCAGGTTGGCCGGCTTGAGATCACGGTGAATGATCCGCGCGCGGTGGTGCGCATATTCCAGGGCCTCGCACATCTGACTCGTCCAGGCGCTTAGCTCGCCAGGCTCGAAAACCTGTTGTGCCTTGTCGCAGCGCATGCTGGCAAGGTTGTCCCCGTCGACGTACTCCATCGCAATGCAGCCGGAACGGTCATCCTGCACAAAGTCGTAGATCCGGACGATGTGCGGATGGGTTAACTCCAGACAACGTTTCGTCTCGCGTTTCAAATCCGTCAGGACCGCGCGATCGCGGATCACCATTTCCGGAAAAAACTTCAGCGCGACTTCGCGCTCCAATTCTTCATCGCGCGCCAACCAGACGATTCCCATGCCGCCGCGTCCCAGGATTTTGATCAGGGTGTAGCGGCCAAAGAGTTTTTCGCCGCCGCCAAATTCGCGTAAGGTTACATTTGAAACGTCGCCAGAGCCCTCGTTAGCCACCTCGCCAGATTAGCAAGCGCGGAAAGGCACCGAAAGGTAAAACCACGGATCAGAACTTCTTCTTCAAGCTGATGTAAACGAATCGGCCGGTAGAGTCGTAAAGGAAGTCTGCATAATTTGCAGTCGCAGCCGCATCGGGCGGGTCATGGCCAAAGACGTTATTGCAGCCAAGCGTGACGGTGGTCTCGTTCAAAAGCCTCTTCCAGCAGGACAACCCAAAATTCGCTGTTTGTACCGCTGCGGTTTCCACGGCCGCGGGAGCCGTAGCTTTCGTGTCTTTCGAGTAGCCTGCTACTGGCGCCGTTTCGACCGGCACAACGAAAACGAAGTTGTAGGAAGCCGAAACATCAAAGAACCAAGTTTCTTTGACGTAATGCTCAGCTTTACTGTCTGGCAAGGTCCGGTCGAGGAACAAAATTTCATGAAACCCATCCAGATAGTGAACTGTGGCTCCCAAATCGAGTCCATGCCATGCCCAATCAAGGCGTGAATTACCTTTCCACTTCAAATATCCTTCGTCGCCTGCCGCTCCCGGTAGTACACCACTACGGAGCTCGAGTTCGGTCTCGCCTGGAAGCTCGGCAAATTGAAATGAATCCAGATAAGTTGCCTGTGTCAGCGAGGTGAAGGTTCCGAATCGCGTCTGCATCTGATACTGAAGGCCAAAATCGGCTCCGCGCGCTTTTTGTGATCCTGAATTCTGGTAGGCCAATTCGATCGATGTAACTTCTCCGTTAACGCGGTTTACTTTCTCCAATGGCAAAGATTGTCCAATAAACGCTCGATCAACCACATTCTGTAGATCCGGAATGATGATTCGCCCTTTACTTTCAATGTCGAAAAGATCGAGCGAAAGCGTGAGGCCCTGCACGAATTTTGGCGTGTAGACAAAGCCGCCGCTGAAAGAGCGCGAATCTTCGGGTTGCAGATTTGAATTGCTTCGAACAATAAAGGGGGTCTCTGCGAAACGGGTGTGCGTCGCCGGATCAATTAAACCACCACCAACCTGTAACGACGCGGTCCTTCCTTGGAATGGACTTCCGAACGATTCGATCAGTGAAGCCTCATGAAACCCTTCGCCCCAGGTGGCGCGGACGGTCAATGATTCATCGAGTGGTTGCCAGCGGACTCCGAACTTCGGGACCAGAACGTTGGTATCGTTGTTCCGAAACTCTTCGTACCGGGCCGCGGCTGTAAACTCCAAGGCGTGGAAGCCAGGCGCAGAAAAGGTGGAACTGAAAACCGGCAGGCTGGCTTCCGCGTAGAGGGCATAGGTCTTTCGGCCGGCGTCGGTAAAATTGCCCGGGCCGGTCCCAAGAATATCGCCTGCAACCAATAGCTCATCCGGCCCCTGGTGTAGACTTTCGCGTCGGAACTGTGCGCCAAACGCGAGGCCCACACTCGAAGCCGGCAGGTTAAAAAGTGACGTTGTATAAATATTAAGGTCAAGGGTGGCGAGCTTCGAGAGGTCGACCGATGTGGGATGGATGAGCGCAAAGCCGATGGGCGCGTCGTTGGCGGCGATCGGTCTACGGTAATCGCCGAACGGATTGTAGGGAACGGTCGTTCCAATGAACTGTGATGACGTGGGATCGAAGATTGGGTCGGCGGCGTTCAAGACGCGGTTGAAGCGCGAAGCCGATACGACGGTGTCGGTGGATGTATTCTTGATCTGGCTATAGCGGAAACCAGCATCGTAACCCCAGCTTCCGCCGAAGAGTTTGTCGCCTTTGAGGCCAAGGGTAGAAAAGAGCGCATCGGTCTCGTTGTTGATCAAACGGTTGCCAAATTCGATGAGGCGAGCGCGGGTGGTGCCCGAGATGATTTGCTGAAATGGGTTGAACGGATTGAACGCTCCAACCGGAACGCCCGTGTGCTGGTACGACGGACCACCCAATACCGGGCCCGGCGCATGCGGTGGAATCGCGAGGATGACATCGCCGGGAGTATCGAAGTCGCCGGTGGCCGTTGGTGCCAGGTCGTAATGAGTCTTTACGTTTTCGTAAAAAAGGTCGGCATAGAGGACCATTTGATCACCGCAGATTTTGTGAGTGGTATTTACAAAACCGCCATAACGCTCTGAGTCCGGTAGCGCTTCGGAGTAGGCATTATAGTTAAAGAAAACGGACCGGCCACGCGTGTAAACGTAATCCGTAGCCGGGGCCTCCCCATTGGTGAAAAAAGGAGCGTGCCCGAAAATTAAGCCGGTACGATTGGGTGGGGGCACCAATTCCGGCGGCACTCCGGCAGCGATGACTACCTTTGGGTCGAGCTGAAGATTAAGCGGGCTTGCATTCGTCGATGGAAACGGCGTGGTTGAAGAGTAGCCACGGTCCCGGTTGAAGATTGAATTGCGATGATAAAAACTTAGAACACCGGTGACGCTGGTTTGATCATCGCCGAGCCCGAAGACGATCGACGCGGCGAATTCGCCTGAATCCTTGTCAAGGGTGTTGCCGTACTCGACGTCTGTCTCTGCGCCGCGATAGTCGTGACGGAATTTGAAATTGACCACGCCCGCCACGGCATCTGCGCCGTAAGTGGTGGAAGCGCCGTCCTTCAAGATTTCAATGCTCTCGATCGCCGCGCGCGGGATCGAATTGAGATCGACAAAAGTTTGGGCGCCATTTCCCGTTCCGACCGGATAGGGCGCAATACGCCGTCCGTCGATTAATGTCAGCGTGTCGCTGGGATCGAAACCGCGCAATGAGATAGATGATGCACCCGGCGTGGCACCGGCGCCATTGTTCGAGGTGGGGACGCCATTGGGACCAGCGACCGTCGTATTTCTGATTAATTCTTCCGCTGTGCGTTCGCCGGATTTTTCGATGACATCCCGATTAATCGTCAGCACCGGGTTCGGTCCGACTTCAGCTGCCGTTGGAATGTTTGAGCCCGTCACGATCACACGTTCGACTTCTGCCGTCGTTGCCGGACTGGGTGCTGTTTCCTGGCCAAATGCGACACACGCTCCGAACAGCGAAATTCCCGCTGTGCCCAACCACGTGCTCCGAATAGTCCGGTTGATCAAATGCTTGCCTTCGCCAAATTCTCCGTGGTTTAGCGAAATACGCGGCCCCTAACAAGCACTCTTTGCAAGAAAACATTTAATCGAAGTCACGTGCATCCCTGAAACACCTGCTGTGCGGTTACTTGCATTAGTACACGGTCTTCGGTTCCGGCCCCGCGAGAATTTGCTGAAATCGTGGATCGCTTCGCAGCGGGTCCCAAACCCAACGCCATTTCAGATCCGTCAGAGTCATGCAATAACACATCCCAGGGCTAAGACCTGCGGGTAGAGTAAGTAAATGTTTAACCAGGGCGATCGCCTCATCCGGTTGACCTGTTCGCGCATAGATCAGGGCAAGGGCGGCCGTTGCGTCGTTTTTTTCCAGGACGGAGTAGGACTGTAATTCAATCCCGTGCTGAGCTTCGCGAACAGCATCCTCTTTGCGTCCGAGGAAGGCATCAACGAGACCAAGATTGGTATAAACCGCAGCGTTGTTAGGCGATGTTTGCCGAAGCTTCTCTAGTTCTTGGTGTGCCGATAAGAGTTGATTTCTTACGTCGGCCGGGTTGTCGGCGCGCGCCACCGTGAGGAGAGCTTCATGAACGAATTTCGGCATGGATACGCCATGGATGGCGATTTCGTTTGCCGGAACTTGACGAAGGAAACGCTCGGCTGCCGTGTAATCACGGTCAAGACCGGAACGGTCATCCTGCACACAGTCGTAGATCCAGACGATGTGCGGATGGGTTAACTGTAGACAACGTTTCGTTTCGCGTTTTAAATCGGTCAGGATCGCGCGATCACGGATCGCCATTTCCGGAAAAAACTTCAGTGCTACCTCGGGTTCCAATTCCTCATCGCGCGCCAACCAAACAATTCCCCATTCGGCCGCGTCCCAGAATCCTGATCAGCCTATAGCGACCGAAGAGTTTCTCGCCGCCGGCAAATTCGCGCAATGTTACGTTAGGGATGTGGTCCGAGCGCTCGTTAGCCACTTCGTCTGACTGGCAAGGGCGGGAAGGCGCCTAAAGGTAAAGCAACTGATCAGAATTTCTTAGCCAAGCTGACGTAAACGAAGCGCCCGGTCGAGTCGTAAAGGTAGTCGGCGTAGTTTTCAGTGGCATGCGCACTGGGTGGGTCATGACCAAAGACGTTGTTGCAGCCGAGCGTGATTTTGGTGTTGTTGAGCAGCGTCTTCCAACAGGGCAATCCGAAACTGGGCGCTTGCCCTACGATCGGTTCTGCTACGTTTTTGGGAGAGCCTGTTTCCTTGGCGTCGGTCGAGACACCCGGCACGGGCTGCGTTTCTACCGGTGGGGTGAAGGTCAAGTTATAAGAAGCTTGCACATCAAAAAACCAGGTCTCCTTGACGTAATGCTCTGGGAAATTCAGAAATGAGGGGCCGATTTCATGGAACCCGTCCAGATAGTGCGCCGTGGCTCCCAAGTCCAAGCCGTGCCACGCCCAATCAAGGCGGGAATTGCCTTTCCACTTCAAATATGCCTCGTCGGACCCGATTCCGCCCGGGGGTGCACTGCCACGCAACTCGACTTCGGTCGCGCCTGCGATTTGGGAAAATTGGAATGAATCGAGATAAGTCGCCTGGGTGAGCGAGGTGAAGGTTCCGAATCGCGTTTGGATCTGGTATTGAAGCCCAAAATCGGCTCCGCGGGCCTTTTGTGATCCGGAATTCTGATAGGCCAGCTCGATCGACGTAATCTCGCCGTTGACATCGCGGTTCACGCTCTCAAGAGGCAGGGATTGTCCCACGGCAGACCGGTCAAGCACATTCTGTAGATCGGGAATGATAACTCTGCCTTTGCTTTCGATGTCGAAAATATCCACCGAAACCGTTAGGCCCTGGACAAATTTCGGCGTGTAAACAATGCCGCCGCTGAAGGAACGCGAATCCTCCGGCTGCAGATGTGGGTTGCTTCGGATAGTAAAAGGCACCTCTCCAAAACGGGTGTGCGTTACGGGATCAATCGTACCACCAAACTGCAGTTCATTGGTAAAACCAAAGGATGGAGTTCCGAAGAACTCGATGAGTGAAGGCTCATGAAACCCTTCACCCCACGTGGCGCGGACAGTCAACGATTCGTCGATCGGCTGCCAGCGGACTCCCACTTTTGGCACCATCACATTGGTGTCATTGTTGCGAAAGTCCTCGAAACGGCCCGCAGCCGTAAATTCCAAGGCATGAAAGCCAGGGGCAGAGGAAGTGGAACCGAAAACGGGCAGACTGGTTTCCGCGTAGAACGCGTAAACCTTTCTGCCGGCGTGTGTGAAATTGCCGGGGCCGGTCCCAAGAATGTCGCCCGAGATCGCCTCCTCATCCGGGCCCTGCTCGAGAGTTTCTCGCCGGAATTGTCCTCCAAAGGCCAAACCCACACCGCCGGCCGGCAGTTTGAAAAGGGACGTTGTGTAAACATTAAGGTCAAGCGTGGCAAGCTTGGAAAGATCGACCGATGTGGGATGGATGATCGCAAAATCGACCGGCAACGCGTTGGATGCGATCGGTCTCCGATAATCACCAAATGGATTGTAGGGAGTGGTCGTGCCAATGAACTGGCTGGAAGTAGGATCAAAGATGGGGTCCGCCGCATTCAAGATGCGGTTGAAACGTGACGCCGACACGAAGGTGTCAGTCGACGTATTCTTGATCTGGCTGTAGCGGAAACCAGCATCGTAACCCCAACTTCCGAAGAGGTTGTCACCTTTAAAGCCAAGGGTGGGAAAGAACGCATCGGTTTCGTTATTGCGCAGACGGTTGCCGAATTCGATCGTCCGGGCGCGGGTGAGACCTGAGATGATTTGCTGAAATGGATTGAACGGATTGAAAGCCCCCACCGGAACGCCCGTGTGCTCGTAGGTCGGACCACCCAATACTGGGCCCGGGGTATGTGGAGGAATAGCGAGGATGACATTCCCTGGAGTGTCAAAAAACCCTGTCGCCGTGGGTGCCAGGTCGTAATGGGTCTTTACGTTCTGGTAAAACAGGTCCGCATAGAGGACGACCTGATCACCGCAGATTTTGTGGGTGGCATTCCAGAAACCACCATAACGCTCTGAGTCCGGCAGCGCTTCGGAGTAGGCATTGTAGTTGAAAGTAACGGCCGGATTACGGGTGTCGGTGTAATCCGAAGCCGGAGCCTGCCGATTGGTGAAAAACGGAGCGTGTCCGTAAACGAATCCGTTTCGATTGGGTGGGGCACCAATTCTGGCGGCACTCCGGCGGCAATGACCACGTTCGGGTCGAGTGCGAGATTAAACGGGCTGGCAAACGTTGATGGAAAGGGTGTGGTCGAAGAGTATCCGCGATCTCGATTGAAGATTGAGTTGCGATGATAAAAATTCACAACTCCCGTTATGCTGGTTTTATCGTCACCCACGCCGAATACGAGCGACGCCGCGAATTCGCTTGAATCCTTGTCGAGGGTATTGCCGTACTCGACGTTCGTCTCTGCGCCGCGATAATCGTGGCGCAGCTTGATGTTGACCACGCCAGCGACGGCATCTGCGCCGTAGGTGCTCGAAGCGCCGTCCTTCAAGATTTCAATGCTCTCAATTGCCGCGCGCGGGATGGAATTCAGATCGACAAAAGTTTGCGCGCCATTCCCCGTTCCGACCGGGTAGGGGGCGATGCGCCGGCCATCGATCAAAGTCAGCGTGTCGCTGGGATCGAAACCACGCAATGAGATGGATGATGCGCCCGGTGTGTTGCCCGCCGCGTTGTTCGAGCTCGGGACGCCGTTAGGCCCGGCAACAGTGAGATTCCTGATCAACTCTTCCGCAGTGCGTTCGCCGGATTTTTCGATAACATCCCGATTAATTGTTAACACCGGATTCGGTCCGACTTCAGCTGCCGTTGGGATGTTTGAGCCCGTGACGATGACGCGCTCGACCTCGGCTGTAGGCGGAGGCGCGACCGATACTTCTTGCCCCAAGCCAATAGACGCTCCAACCAAAAAAGCGCCCCCGGTGGCCAACCAGGTGTGACACATAAATGATTGTTTGAGCAGAAGCTCCTCTTCCTAATTCTCCGTGTTGTAGGAAAAAACCTTACTCCTAACAAGCCTTTCTTTTGTTGCGCCGATCTACATGTCGCGCTGTAGCGTCCGATGATCGGCGAGCTACATCACTGGCCACGTGGCTGAACGTGAACGGCGGCTACTAGCTACTACATGGAATAGCCACATACCGAAGCAATCACTACAGCCGCGGAAACGGCTGCTGCACTTGTTTTAGGATCGCTTCGAAGCGCGGATCTTTGCGTAAAGGATCCAGGATCGGATTATATTTAAGCATCCCGTAGTGTTCTCCGCCCGGGGTCTGCACCAACTGGGCGAAAGTCTGCAAGGCCCGCTCATTTTCTCCCGCATAAAGATACATATAAGCCAGCTTGTGTAGCCGCCCGACGTTGACGACCGCGTCTTCCGAAATCGGATGTTGCGCGAGTGATTCCTCGGATAAGCGGATTGCCTCCGCCTTCTTCCCGAGCAGCATCTTAAGATTAGCTAGTTGCTCTTTGAGCGGTTCTTCTTCGTCCCTGCCTATCGGCTGCCTTAATCGCTCCTCGATCCGCTGCTCGGCCTCGCGGGCTGCTTGTTGGTCGAAGGAAAAACCAATGACGAAACCCAGTTGAAGTTCCTTGTCCCAATGATCGTCTTCCAGCTCTCGATTCTTAGCCATTTCTCCAACCTGCTTGCGGCATTCTTCGTAGTCTCGTTTCCAAAAAGCGCGATGAAAAAGCATGACCGGGTTGGCCCGGCCTTCTGCCGCCAGTTCTTCCATGATCTTGTTTCCAGCTTCCACCTCACCGCGCATACGGAGGGACAACATTTCTTCCTCGCGGGCGCTTTTGGCCAAGCGCGGGAATAACTTCACCGTACGGGTTCGCGTGCGGTCCGCCTCATCCCACCAGCGAAGATTATTTGCGACGCCCGCTGCGTTATAATAGCCGAAAGGATCTTGCGGGTTAAGTTCGGTCGCGCGCTGAAACTGCGCGAAGGCTTCCTGCCATCGGCCGAAGCGGCGGTAAAGAAGTGCGCGCGTAAGGGTGACCTCCGCGCTGTTCGGCAGAGACTTGGCAGCTTGCTCCAGAGTAGCAAGCGCTCTTTCGAAATCCAGGTAGCCGTAATATATAACACGCGACTGCGCATGATAGGTCTCCCCTGCTTCCGGTGCGAGGCGTTGCGCCTCTTTCAAAGCTGTTTCCGCGCGCGCGCGATACTCCGGGTTCGCCGGTTCACTATTTCTAAACAGTTGAATGTTTGCTTCTGTCAGCGCCCAGTAAGCTGCGGCAAAACCAGGATCGCGCGTAACCGTCTGTTCCAATAACTGCACGGCGCGGGTGTAGTCATCCCGGAACTGCACGTCCGTTTCAGCCGTGTCCCGAGTCTCCATCAAAGAGCGCGCACGGATGTAGCTCTCGAAGGCTGCGATGTCCTTGGTCGGTCTGCTCGCCAGCTCCGTGCTCTCGCGTGGCGATAATTTCGCGCCTAGCTGGTTCGTGATCCGTTGCGCGATCTCAGTTTGAAAGGCGAGAACGTCAGCTACCTCACCGTCATAAGTCTCGGCCCAGGCATGCGAATCGGTTTTGGCATTGATCAGCTCCACACTCACACGCACATGAGCCGCCTCACGTTGCACACTACCTTCCACCAAATAGTTAACACCTAACTGCTCCGCGATCTCTTTCAGGTTCCGCTCCGCGCCGGGCTTATAACGCATCACACTCGTGCGGCTGATCACCTTCAGGTCCGCTACCTTGGCCAGATTCAGTAGAACTTCGCGATGCACACCCCCGGTGAAGACCTCGTTCTGTTCTTCCTTACTTAGATTCTCGAACGGAAGGACGGCTACGCTTTTCTGGCGCGCCTTTGCAGATTCCGCGGTCGCTTCCGCTCGGAGCCTCGCCTGGCGCTGCCATGCCCACATGCCGGCTGCGATTCCGGCGAGCAATACTACCAGCGTAGCCGAAACTGCGAGCAAGCGTCGTCTCCTAACGAGACGTTGCCGCCGCAGCTTCTGGGGAACGCCGGGGTTACCGACACCGTCAGAGTAAAGACTGGCAACTCGAATGCGGACGCCATGCTTTATTTCCACTTCTCCGAGCTTGTGCAACTGCGCATTCCACTCGGCATGCTCTGCCAGATCATCGGCTGCGCGCGCGGAAAGCAGGATGTGACCGGCATCACCGCAGTCCATCACCCGCTGCGCGATATTCACTCCGGCACCGGCGAGATTAGGCTTGTCGTTCACGTCCTCTACCAGCTCGACCGGCCCACTGTGGATACCCATGCGCAAAGGCATGTGCGTGGTACCGTGCAGCGCTCGACTGATCGCCACCGCACACCGCGCCGGTGCGTCCGGCTTCGTGAAAAACGCGAGCACCATCCCGTCACCGGTCGGGATGCGCACCAGCTTGCCTATTGCTTCAGCCGCTCGGAACGGCTCGGTTTCGCGGACAATTGCGTTTAGCTCACGCTGACGTTCGCGCTGGTCGCTCGTCAGCAGCTTGGAGTACCCGACGATGTCGATGAATAGGACATGCGCGATTTCCAGCTGACGATCTGAATCCGATTCCGTCGCCACGCGAATTAGTTGTAGATCGTCTTCGGCTCCGGACCTTCGACAATTTTCCGGAAACGCGGATCGT
>JBEEGU010000335.1:0-3463 GCA_041167025.1 Verrucomicrobiota bacterium | reverse complement strand
GTTTTACGATTTCACCTACGCTTCCGAGTTCGAGAGAATTCTTGAGCCGTGCGAGCGATGTCATGATCGTAGCGGACTCATCGTCTACCTCACCGGCCAGACGGCGCCGGACATCCACCGCGTGGAGGCTGCGAGGAACACCAGCGGCGGTTTGATTAGCCTCCTGCCGCCGGACCTGCGCATCGGCAATCGATCCCAACGATCTTACACCGACAACGAGCATCCACACGAGAAAAGCGCCGAAGAAAAGCCCGACGACTGCTCCACCTGAACCGCAAAGCAATCGCGACAAAGCTGACTCGTGCTGCCTTGTTCTTTTGAAGAAAAGATTACCGAGCGTGTTGATTACCACGTAAATGATCGTGGCCAGCACGGCACCAGCGACTATCGACACGACCCGATCGGGCAGATTGAGAAATGGTCTGGCCAAGGGAACGACGAATGTGCCGCCAAAAAATGCCGCGAAATATGCCGCGATCAGTGCAGCGAGGCGCGCTAACTGCCGAGCGACTCCGCGATTCCAGCCCCGCAAAATCTCAAACAGGACGAGAACAACTGCGAACGAGACGAATACCAGCTGCCAGAGAGAGGAACCGGTTGCCTGCGAAATTTGAGGATTCACTGGCGGACTATTCCGAACGGGAGTTTAGCGCGCGTTGGCGCAAAGCGTGATCAGCTAAAACCAGCGCGCACATTGCTTCAACCATCGGCACGGCTCTGGGCAAGACGCATGGATCATGTCGGCCCCGCGCCATCAGTTCTGTCTCTTCATGCGACGCCGTAACTGTTTTCTGCTGGCGGGCAATCGTTGCCGTCGGTTTAAACGCAACTCTAAAATAGATTTCTTCGCCGTTGCTGATTCCACCCTGAATTCCCCCGGAATGGTTCGTTGAAGTTCGGATACGGTCTCCTTCCATTTCAAATGCGTCGTTATGCTCCGAACCGCGCATACGTGTTGCGGAAAAACCCGAGCCGACCTCGAAACCTTTGGTCGCCGGCAAGCTGAGCATTGCCTTGGCCAAATCCGCTTCCAATTTGTCAAAAACAGGTTCGCCCAAGCCGGGCGGGATGCCGCGCACGACGCATTCAATGACGCCCCCAAGGGAATCGCCTTCCTCCCTCGCTTTCTCGATCAGGGAAACCATTTTTTCGGCGGTCGATGCATCGGGACACCTAACCATATTTGCCTCGACATCTTCTCTCCGAACGCTGGCGCGATCGATTGTGGGAATCAGCTCGTGAATTTGTGCGACGTAAGCAACGATCGCCACGTCGGGATAAGCAGCGCGCAACATTTTTTGCGCAACAGCGCCTGCCGCAACCCGCCCAACTGTTTCGCGCGCAGACGCGCGTCCGCCGCCCTGCCAATTTCGAATCCCATATTTTGCCTGGTAGGTAAAGTCGGCATGGGACGGCCGGAAAGTTTCTTTTAACTCTGTGTATGCTTCCGGCCGCGCATCTTGATTGCGGACAAGAATTGCGATGGGCGTGCCGAGGGTTCTCCCTTCGAAAATTCCGGAGATAATTTCGCAACGATCCTCCTCTTTCCGCTGGCTGGTGATTTTGCTCTGGCCCGGGCGGCGGCGATCGAGCTCTTGTTGGATGTCAGCTTCAGCGATTTCCAGCCGGGGCGGACAGCCATCAATGACCACACCGATGCCGCCGCCATGGGATTCGCCGAATGTCGTAACCCGAAAGAGTTGGCCGAAAGTGTTTCCCATTACGATCAAAATTTAAGTGGATGCCACCGAAGCACAACGCGTAATCCAGGGCCGGTGGGGCAAGTTTCTAACCTGCGATCCCTGTTAGATTCGCGACTTGGAAAGTTGCGTTACATCTCGACTCAAATCGCTTCGAATGCACTCTTGAGGTCGTCGATCAAATCGCGCACGTCCTCGACCCCGACAGAAAGTCGAACCAGCGAATCCGTCACTCCGAGCGCTTCGCGTTGCTCCTTCGGCACCGAGGCGTGCGTCATGAGAGCCGGGTGATTGATTAAGCTTTCAACGCCTCCAAGGCTTTCGGCTAAAGCAAAAAGATGCGTGTTTTCCAGAAAACGGCGTGTGCCGGCGATATCCGTTTTCAGAACCATCGTCACCATGCCGCCGAAGCTGCGCATCTGTGCGCGGGCTAGATCGTGATGCGGATGCGATTTCAATCCCGGATAACTGACGGATTTCACCTCCGGCTGTTCCGCTAACCAGCGGGCGATTTCCAAGGCATTCGCGCAATGTCGCTCCATGCGCAGGGCCAGCGTTTTCAAGCTGCGCATGACAAGAAAGCTATCGAACGGCCCGGCAATTCCGCCGACCGAGTTTTGCAGAAACGCCATTTGATCGGCGAGCTCCTTGTTCTCACCCACAACGGCGACACCTCCAACCATGTCAGAATGCCCGTTGAGATATTTGGTTGCGGAGTGAATCACCATATCGAACCCAAATTCAATTGGCCTCTGGATCCATGGGCTGGCAAACGTGTTATCGGAAATTGAGATGATGTTGCGGTCGCGCGCGATTTTAGCGATCGCGTGAAGATCAATTATCTTGAGCAGCGGATTGCTCGGCGTTTCGATCCAAACCATGCGCGTGTTCTTCTTAATATTTTTCTCAAACACGTCCGGATCCGTTAGGTCAACGAACGAGAAATCCAAGTTGGCCGAGCGTCGCCGAACGCGTTCGAACAACCGAAACGTCCCGCCATAGAGGTCGTCGCTCACGACCACGTGTGAGCCGCTATCGATAACCTCCAGCGCGGTGGACATGGCCGCGAGTCCGGAAGCAAAGGCGAATCCTCGTGTCCCGCTTTCCAGATCGGCGATACAACGTTCATAAGCGAGACGGGTCGGATTAATCGAGCGGGCGTAGTCGTAACCCTTATGTTTGCCGGGACTCTGCTGGACGTAGGTCGACGTGGCGTAGATCGGCGTCATGATCGCGCCGGTCGAAGGATCCGGTTCCTGTCCCGCGTGAATGGCGCGCGTGGCAAATTCGTACTGGTTCTTCATGTCGATGCACTTTAACCGCGGATTACTCGGATTTCACGAATTAGGTTCGGGATTCGTGGAGGATGAGCGGTGTTATAATTAGGATGGCAAGCGCTCCGCTTGCGGCCTGGGAACGCAAATCGTAGGAATAAATGACGCCTGGTCCCCAGCCGGGTGCTGGCGCGGCGCGCAACGTTTTAGTTGCCTAATTGTACTCGCGGCTGGCCGGCACGGATGCTTTCGGCATGTGCAGTCTCAAATAGGAGAGCAAATCGGTGCGGGTGATCAGGCCGAGGAATTTGTCGCCATCCATGACGATCGCGACCCGTCCGCGATCGAATACCCCGAGTAAATCGCTAATCTTTGCCTTGGGCGACATTGTTTCCAGGCGATTGGTCATAGCGGTTTGCACCAGGTCATTAAAATGAGTGGAGTCGCTGTGAACTTTCACCAGCAAATCGGACTCATCCAGGATCCCCA
>JBEEGU010000334.1:0-3375 GCA_041167025.1 Verrucomicrobiota bacterium | reverse complement strand
CCCGCCGGTAACGCACATCTGCTGGTGGACCTGGATGGTCAGGTCGAGACAGTGAAGGCGGAAATGAATCAGCTGCGCGACTTGGTTACCAGCCGAAATCCAATCACACTGGAAGTAGCGACCACTGAACCCGATTGTGAGCGCCTTTGGGCGCTGCGCCGGGAATTCAGTAATTCGCTGCGCGCGACCGGCCTGACCAAGCTCAATCAAGACATCGTGGTGCCTCGATCGCGGCTCGTCGATTTGGTCGAGTTCGCCGCCGCCCTTTCAAAGCGATCCGGTTTTCCCATTGCATGTTTCGGGCACGCCGGTGACGGCAACATTCACGTAAACATCATGGCCGATCGTTTTAATCGGGATAGCGCGGTGCGTGACAATGTCCAACACGCGCTCGACGACCTCTTCGCTCAAGTGTTGGCCTGGGGGGGCGTCATTACCGGAGAACACGGAATTGGTTTGGCGAAAAAGCGGTGGTGGCCGCAAGCGACCAGTGACGTTGCTCGTGAAATTCATCGAAATCTGAAACACGTTCTCGATCCGACAGGGATTCTGAACCCGGGAAAATTCCTCGACTGAGGTCTTTTTGAAAGCTCTTGACCAAGAGAGGATTGCACGGAGGTTTGGAGGCGCCTTCGCGGCGCTTTATTCGGCCGACCCACGCGCATCGACGCGGGCGGGGCCGATTCAAATAATGAGACTTGTCTCATTCACCGGCGCGTTGGGCGCTCTTTGACATGAAACCTGGCACAGCTATTCACACCATCGCCGTTTTGCTTTCTTCGGTTTCGTCGCTTTTCGCGCAGTCGACGCCGGCGAAAACATCACAAGCGAAGATAAAAGTGAGCAAGAAATCCGATAGATTATCGGAGGACGTCTTGGTCAGTGTCGATTCGTTGGCCTTTGCTCCGCGGCGCCTGTCGGGCGCTGGGCCATCCAGCGCGGAACGATTTGCCTGGAAGCGCGACATTGTCACGACCGTTTTCTGGATCGGCGAAGAACCCAGCGATAACAACCCGGTGCCTAACCGCTCGAGTTCGTGGGACAAAAACTGGACCAAAAGTTATGGCGGTTTTGACAACCCGAATCCATCACGCCGCAGCAATTTCATTCCAGTAAATTTCACGCCGCGCCAAAACCCGTTTTATTGTGCGCTGCCCTACAACGACAAAGCAACCAATGGCCATCGGCCGGAAGCGTCGCGCGTGGTGCCGTGGTTCAAAGAGGCATACCAAGGTCCGGCTGTTTCGACCTGCAAAGGGCGCTGGGTGGCCATTCGAAAGGGGAATCGAACGGTGTATGCGCAGTGGGAGGACGCCGGTCCTTTCCGGACCGATCATTGGCAATATGTCTTCGGTAATGAGCGGCCGAAACCGAACTTGAATAGAGGTGCAGGTCTGGATGTATCGCCGGCGGTTCGAGATTATCTCGGACTCCAACCGACTGATGTAACCGACTGGCAATTTGTCGAATTTAAGGATGTGCCATCCGGGCCGTGGTCAAAGCTTGGCGACAACAATACGTTTGTGCAAAACAGCCGCAAGTCTGGGACGCAGATGGTCGAAGCCCCAAAGCCGGCTGGAATCGCGATTCCACGATAAGGTGCGATTTGCGGTTCGGGGATTCGAAACCCGCGAATCTGCTACGAGTTAGCCGTGGCCAGAGACCGCCGCTGCCGAAGACACACCTCCGCGGTCGCGCTTCTACGGCGCTGGCGTAGCCGTCACTTTAGGTCGTTGTCCCCGCTCTTCGTTGACCCGGGAAAACGCGAGGTAAAAGCCCACCAGAGCTCCAACGATCACGATAAACAGGAAAAATATGCTCACCGATTTTAAGGTTTTATGGCGCGCATTCGCTTGCTGCCAGGCCGCACGTTTTTGGATTAGCTCCAACTCCAGCAGGCGGCTAAGCTCATCCGGATCATTTTGCGGTCGTCCTCCTGGTTTGGCGTTGTCGCCGGGCATGAGGCAAAAGGAACTGCAACCTTCTGCAAAAGACAAAACAATTTCATCCGATCCATAATGAACGCTCGTAACAGGTTAATCGCATATGTCGCCCCGATGGGCGCCTTTGTCGTGATGCTTGCCGCGAACGGCTTGCTCAAGGGTATCGATCATTCTGTTTGGCTGACGACTCCCGAATATTGGATTTACCCGCTGCAAACGGCCATTTGTGCCGCTCTCCTTTACTGGTTTTGGCCGGCCTATTCACTGCAGCGTCCCAACCGATTATCCTTGGCGCTTGGCATTGGTGTTGCGGTTTGGCTGATATGGATTGCGCCGCAATTTTTCCTCGGGTTTCCGCCGCGAACATCCGGGTTTAACCCAGACGTTTTTGCGGCACAACCGGCACTTTATTGGCCGACGGTTATTCTGCGATTTCTTCGTCTCGTCGTGGTCGTGCCGCTGGTTGAGGAGATTTTTTGGCGTGGATTTCTTTTGCGCTACCTGATCAATGAGAAGTTCGACCGTGTCATGTTCGGAACCTTTTCCTGGTTTTCATTCCTCGGCGTGACGCTCGCCTTCACCTTTTCCCATACGCGTCCGGACTGGGCTGTGGCGGTCATCACAGGAATGCTTTACAACGGAGTTGCTTACTGGACGAAAAGCCTTTCCGCGTGCGTGGTGACTCACGCCGTGACCAATCTGCTTTTGGGTCTCTGGATTATGCAGACCAAGCAGTGGGGGTTTTGGTAGATGGGGTGGCACCCCTTCTGCTCCCAAAACCGGCGTGCACGCCACATTCATGCAGAAGGTCATTATTTGCGCGGTCCTTGGTTTTCTCGCTGCCGCGCTGGTTGAATGGGGCAAGGTCTTTGTTGAAGGTGCCGACGATGCGTTGAACGCAGGTTACGAACATCGCACGTCCGACGGTACGATCACGAAGCACTGACGCTGCGAAAAGGAAATTGCCGCGTGCCCGGTTGCGCATACGCTGCGTAAGGGCTCATGAAGATTGGCTTTGCTCAACTCAATCCCACCGTCGGTGATCTTAAAGGCAACTGCGAGAAGATCGCGCAAGCCTACGAACGTTTGGCGGCTAAAGGCGCGGACCTCGTTCTTACTCCCGAGCTAGCGGTTACCGGTTACCCGCCACAGGATCTTGTTTTTAAATCGCGCTTCGTTCCGGAAGCGCTGCAGATGGTCGAGCAATTGCATCAGCGGGTTGGACGAGCCGCGTTGCTCGTTGGGGTCGTCGACCGAAATGCGGGCCGGGGAAAGCCTTTTCACAATGCGGCCATCTTGTTGGAACGCGGCCAGCCCATGCGGAAGACATTCAAATCGCTTTTGCCGACTTACGACGTGTTTGACGAAGATCGTTATTTCGAGCCGGCCGACCACGTCGAGCCATTGGTAGTTGGTGGAAAGAAAATCGGAG
>JBEEGU010000333.1:0-4079 GCA_041167025.1 Verrucomicrobiota bacterium | reverse complement strand
GCGCGGCCCCTCGAGCGGAGCAGAACTTACATCGACCGCGCCGGCAACGAAACAACATCCCAGTGGGAGTAGCCAAATGCAGCGGCGATGGATAGGCATAATCTGCGAGTGGGATCCTGAGCGTGCGTAAGGTGGATCGTTATGACCGACCCCACTGGATGGCGTCAAGCTTTTACGCAGTGTGCGCTAAAAGATTATGCCGGCGCCCCGAGCCCAAGCAACTCGCGCTGCCATGGAACCAGTAATGTCTCGGCCTGCTTCGCGTCCATGACAATGGATTCCAATGCCGCCCGTGGCGCAAGAAAGGCCGGTTCCAAATGCAACTCGGCCGCAATCCGATCACGTCGTCGTTTCAGGTCTTCAATGCGTTGGTTCATCTCAGTGCTGCGACGCAAACCAAGCCGGGGACGTGGTGCCGGCAAATCACTTTCCTCCATTTGCAAAGCGCGATTTGCCGCCGCGAGAAAAGCGGCGCGACGGCGGGTTGAAAAATGCCGATAGTCCGGGACTTTACCTGCGCTAAAACTATCGGCCGCGCGCAACAGCTCTTGATTCTGCAAAACGTGAAAGGGAGGGCGATCGGTAGCCTCGGCCTCTTTTTCGCGCCAGTGCCACAACTCACGAAGAATTGCCGCGGCCCGGCCGCGCAGGGCGCCAGCACCGCTAATGCGCCAAATCTCGTCTGCATCTCGTGTGCGCTCGAGAGCGGCTTGTTCAATGGCGCGGCCACATGATTGTCGAAACCAATCGAGCCGGCCCATCCCGGAAAGTTGGTCTTCGAGCTGTTTTGCCAGATCCAGCAAATAATGCGTGTCGTTTACCGCATAATCCAACATGCGCTTCGGTAAAGGCCGTTGCGCCCAGTTTGCCTTTTGCGAACCCTTCGCCAATTCGACCTTGAAATAACGAAGAACCAAGGCAGCCAAACTGAATTCACGAATGCCCAGAATTCTTGCCGCGATCACAGTGTCGAAAATGTGCGTAGCGGCGAATTGCAGGCTGCGCCGCAGGAGACGCAGATCGAAATCGGCCCCGTGTAAAACAACCTCTTTCTTTGTTAGAGCCGCGGCAAGAGGTGAAAGGTCGGTGAAGGCAAAAGGATCAACCACATAATCGAGATCGGCAACGCTCAGTTGCAACAGGCATAATTTTTCCCGATAGCAATGCAGGCTATCCGCTTCAGTGTCGATTGCGACACGACCTACCTGGTCAAGTTGTGACAGCAGTTCGTTTAGCTGCGGGGCCGTCGCTATCACTTCAATCCGCTTAAAAGCAACTCGGCGTTCGTTTTCGTCGCCTCGAGGTTCTCGATCAATTTCTCCATCGCCTCAATCGGAGGAAGGGCCGCCATTGCTTTGCGCAAGACCTGGACGCGCTCCCATTCATCCGGATGATAAAGCAACTCTTCACGGCGCGTGGCCGACTGCAAAACGTGAATTGCCGGATACAGCCGTTTTTCGACCAGCGCGCGATCGAGATGCAATTCCATATTCCCGGTACCTTTGAATTCTTCAAATATCAATTCGTCCATTCGACTGCCGGTTTCGATTAGCGCGGTTGCCAAAATCGTGAGACTTCCCCCCTCTTCGACATTGCGAGCGGATCCGAAAAACTTTTTTGGCTTGGTTAGTGCCTTGGCTTCGACGCCTCCAGACATGGTGCGGCCTTTTCCGGGCTGCAGATTGTTATAGCCCCGTGACAAACGCGTGATGCTGTCGAGCAGGATGACAACATCCTTTTTTTGTTCCACCAGACGTTTCGCACGCTCAAGGACCAGTTCCGCCACCTGGACATGGCGTTGAACCGTTTCGTCAAAATTTGAATGATAAATCTGACAATCCACCTCTCGCTCGAGATCGGTTACTTCCTCGGGGCGCTCGTCAACCAAAAGCATGATGAGAACGATCTCCGAATGATTTACGCGAATCGCTTTGGCGATCTCCTTGAGTAAGATCGTTTTTCCCACACGCGGCGGGGCGACAATGAGACCGCGTTGCCCGCGCCCAAGCGGAGCTAAAAGATCGACCGCGCGAGCGCTAATGGAATTCGTCTTCGAGTTCTCCAGCATAATCCGGCCCTGCGGAAATTGCGGCGTAAGTTTTTCAAAATCGGTCGGCACACTCCATTGCTCGACCGGTTGTTGTTCGATCGATGTAATCTGATCGAGAACGAGCGTTTTCTCGCGCTCGCGTGGCAGACGCACAGTCCCGCTGAGATGTTGTCCGGGGCGTAACTGATATTGCTGAATCATCGCGCGCGGTACGCAAACATCCTCCGGCACGCTCAAAAAATTCAACCGGGGCGCTCGCAAAAAAGCGATGGACTCTGACTGCTCCAGAAAACCTTCCGTCGTTACCGCGGCGCCTCGTGCGAGAGCATCGCGAATCAAGTCGAGGATATGCTGATGCCGTGAACGTCCCGGATACAACCGGACATCCAGATTGCGAGCAAGCGAATCGAGTTTCTCGGGAGAAAGGTCTTGAAGTTGATTGATGTCGAGCAGTTGTGGGGGAGATACTTGAGCTGCCTTCTCGGGGGCAGACTCACCAATCGGCAGCTGTGTCCCGTCGGATAGAGAAACCGTTGTTGGCCCAGCTACGGTAGCGGGAGCCGCAACCGCCGGTGGCTCTGGCCGAACTGCCGCCGGCAAAATTTCTGTCTCGGATGTCTCCGTTTTCTCGTCCATTATTTCGCGCGCCAAAGGTTAATCAAATCGGTCGCCTGCTGAATGAGGACTGGCCGCGCGTCGTTATTCCAAACTACATGATCGGCGCGCATCATCTTTTCCGGCAATGGCATTTGCGCTTCGATCAACCGCACGGCTTCACCTCGACTGATCGGAGGGCGAAATTTCTGCGACTCCATGCTCGCCGGCACTCCCCTCTCCTGCGATCGGCGCGCAAGAAGGCGCTCGAGCTGGAGATCGGGCGAGCAAGCCACGACAACGACGTAATCACAAAGGGTTTCACCGCCCGTTTCATATAAGAGTGGAATATCTGCGAAGAAAAAATCCGAGGAATTACGATGGGTTTGCGCTTCAGCGCTCCATTGGCGACGAATGCGCGGATGGAGAATTTGTTCGAGAGCGCTCTTTTTAGGCGTGCTCTCCAGCACTATCGCGCGAAGTTGGCCTCGGTTCAAGTCGCCACTGGACGAATAAATATCGGGCCCGAATTCCTCTCGAATTTCGTCCCGAACAATCGGGTCCGAGTTGGCGAGCTGGCGGGCCACCTGGTCAGCATCGAAAAACCTGGCCCTCGGGACAATCTCACACAAGCAATCGCAAAACGTCGTTTTGCCTGTGGAAATTCCACCAGTAATCCCGATGACGGGCATTCAGCTTCCGAAAAAAAGAGCGGCGCCAAATACGCTCGGGGATGGGCCGCTATTGCCCCGACGGATTGTTAACGGATTCTCTTCGGCGGACACTCTATTTTTTCGCTGAAGCGACAATCCGACTCGCGCGAGTCGGATCGGTTCCCATTGTCACCGTCACTGTCATACCGGGTTTCAGATCCGCCGCGGTCGCCTTTTGGCCATTCACAATGATTTCTGTAAACTGCGTAATCGTGAAGGTCTTTGCCACCTTGTCTTGAGCCACAGTGATTGCAGTCGGGGTGACGCTGGAGATCAATGTCTCGTGCTTCTCTGGCGGAGTGGCCTTCGCCTTTTTTCTCGCTCCGAAGGCAGGGTCCATCGGAGTGATTAACAACAAAAGAGACAAAACCAATAGAACGAAAGGTCGTGTTTTCATGGTGAGCGTATTATTTCTTGTACATTGGGACCTGCGGAAGGACGGGAGGTTCGATCAGCCCTTCTTTTTCCTCTTCCTCCTCGGTCTGGTTCAACGGTTGGCCGCCGGGATTCACCAGGCGCGCCGTAACGAAGATAATCAAGTTGCGCTTGATGTGTTGATCGACATTGGTCCGGAAAAGCCGGCCGACGAGCGGGATATCGCCGATGATCGGGGTTTTATCCTCAGTTTTTTGCACATCCTCACGAATCAGCCCTCCGAGCACGACAGTTTGGCCATCCCAAACGCTTACACTCGTGGTCACTTTGCGCGCGCTGAAGATCGG
>JBEEGU010000332.1:0-6353 GCA_041167025.1 Verrucomicrobiota bacterium | reverse complement strand
TCCCCCTGTTCGAAAGCATTGAACATTTTCGGAAGCAGAACCGGATCGATCCCGCAGCCTGAATCTTCGACTTCTACGCGAAGCTGACCATCGGATTCATTGTTTGTCCGAATGGCGAGGTTGCCTCCGTCGGGAGTAAACTTTACGGCGTTCTTGATCAGGTTCCAGAATATCTGCTGCAAACGCGCGGGATCAGCGCGCAGATGAACTTTGCTCGCAGAAAATTCGGTTTGGAGAGCGAGGTGTTTCTGGTCGATCTCTGATCGACATATTTCGAGCGCGTTCCGCAGGAGCCGGTGAGCATCGACAACCTCAAAACTGAGCTGCACTTTTCCTTTACTAATCCTGGTCAGGTCGAGGAGGTCGTCAATCAACCGCGCTTCGAGTTCGACGTTGCGGCGAATGAGCTCCAAGGGTTCACGCATATTTTCCGGAACGTCATCCTCGAATTCGAGCGCAGATATTGATGCAAGCACGGGGGTGAGAGGTGTGCGCAACTCATGGCTGAGCATGGCCAGAAACCGGTCCTTGGCGAGACTCGCTCGCTCCGCTTCGGTACGGGCGCGCTGCGCTTCCTTGTAAAGCCCGGCGTTATCGACAGCAAGCGCGGCGCGCTGCGCTAATTCTTCCGCCAGCGACAATTCGTTAGGCCCGCAAGGGCGCGCCGTTGTACTTACCATTGTGATCGTGCCGAGAACGCCATCATGACCACGTAGCGGCACGGCTAGAAAGGAAGTGGCTTGAAAAGAGCGAATGAAATCGCGATCGTCCTCGCGATCGAACAATTCCCGCAACGTCGCGTCGTCCATATCGCAGCATATTTCCGATTTTGCGTTCTGGAACACTTTGGTCGCGAAGTGCTTCGCGGTCAGGCTTGAGACATATCGCTCTTTCAGATCCTGCAGTTCGCTTGTCTTTGCATCATCCGGGGCGATGGCAATATGGTCGAGCTCGCCTTCGGGTTTGGCGATATGGATTACGCAAAAATCAGAAAGCCGGGGAACGATCAGCTGCGCTAAATTGTGAAATGTTGCGTGGTAATCGAGTGATCCACCGAGCACGTTGCTCGCGTCGGCCAAAAATCGAAGGTGCTCCTGCTGCGCTTCGGCTTCCGCGCGCGCAGCCTGTTCGCGGATTAACTTGGCCCGCTCTTCCGCCTGGCGCTTGACCTGTTCGGTTTTCCTGAACAAATCGACGAACACCGCAATCTTCGCCCGCAAAATTTCCGGGACGACCGGAGTCAGCATGTAGTCGACTGCGCCTAACGAGTATCCCCGCGAAATATGATTGATTGTATCATTAACCGCACTAATAAAAATAATAGGTGTCGTTTCCGAGCGCGGTCTCTGGCGAATGAGCGCCGCCGTTTCGAAGCCGTCCATTCCGGGCATATTTACATCGAGCAAAATCACGGCGAAATCCTGCCGTAAAAGACAGCGCAACGCCTCCTTGCCGGAGGTGGCGCGGACGATGTTCTCGTTCAGTTCCGCCAGCATCACCTCGTAGGTGAGGAGTTTGTCGGGACGATCGTCGACAATCAGAATGCTGACTTTCGCGTCGTCAGTTTCCTTCGTAGCATCCTTTGCGGACATCAGCGGTGGAGCCAATTGCGCAATAAGCTCAAAAGTTGTTCTGTCTCGACCGGTTTGGAAATGTAATCACTCGCGCCTGCATCGATGCACTTCTCGCGGTCGCCCTTCATGGCTTTGGCGGTAAGTGCGATAATGGGGAGTTGTTCGAAGCCGTAGGTGCTTCGAATTGCGCGCATCGTGTCATAGCCATCCATCTCAGGGAGCATGATGTCCATCAGAACGAGATCGACTTCTGGCGTGTTTTGGAGCGACTCGATGGCGGCCTTGCCGGTCTCGGCCGAAATCACATTCATCTTGTAGCGCTCTAACAAGCTCGTCATGGCAAAGATGTTACGAATATCGTCATCCACGATAAGGACCTTTTTGCCGGCCAGAACTTCGTCGGGATCGTGCAAACGCCGCAATAGATCGCGTTTGTCCTTTGGCAATTTTGACGCATCACGGTGCAACCAAAGCGCCGTCTGATCATACAGCCGCTCCGGGCTGCGGACGTCTTTCACGATTACGGTCTGAGCGAGGTGATTGAGCTGTTGCTCTTCTTCCGGCGACAAATCTTTGCCAGTATAAACGATAATCGGTAACTGCGGACGCTCGGCCCGAATTTGCTCGATCAGCTCAAATCCCGATTTGTCCGGGAGCATGAGGTCGACGACGATGCAGTCGAACGCTTGATTCCGCAAAGCATCCAATGCCTCTTGTGCGTTGGCCGCGTCGACCAGCTGAGCGCCCTCCGGGCCAATCAATTCGCGGATGCTGGCGCGCTGGGTGGCGTCGTCTTCGATCACGAGCAGTTGTTTGGTGTCTTGCTCGCTCATGGCTCGGACTTTACCAAACACCGCCTCGATATCGGCACGACTGATCGGTTTGCGCAGCGCGGCGACGGCCCCGTGTTTCAAGGCGTCCTGCGATCCCGCCTCGCCGGCCGAGATCACAATTACCGGTATGTGACGCGTGGCCAGGTCGGCTTTCAAGCGCGCCAATACTTTCCAGCCATCAATATCCGGCAGGCTCACGTCGAGCGTAACCGCAACCGGTGCGAATTCACGCACGAGCGCGAGGGCAGTGTAACCGCGCGGCGTGACGATCGCTTTGAAGTCGGCCTCACGGGCCAAGTCCAACAGCCACTGGGCAAAATCGCGATCGTCTTCCACGATAAGAATACATTTCTCATCGGCCGAAATAAAAGAGCGGTCGTCGGCAATCGATGTATCGATCGGGGGCGGGCCTGAACTCTCCTTTTCCTCTTGCTTATCAATGGCAACCTCCGGCTTGCCGGCGGCTATCATTTTTTCCAAACCCGACACGGAGTAGGCATCCGGCAGAAACAAGGTGAATGTGCTGCCGCGACCTTCGTCGCTTTCGAGTTTGATTTCACCGCCCAAGAGGCGCGCGAGCTCGCGACTAATGGCCAGGCCCAAACCAGTGCCACCGTATCGGCGGCTTGTGCTGCCATCGGCTTGTTGGAACGCTTCGAAGATGGTGGACTGTTTGTCCCCCGGAATTCCGATTCCACTGTCACTGACGGAAAACGCGAAGACCTGTTTCGCCCGATTTAAGTTGGGATGTTCAGGACTCCAACCGCTCGAAGCGCTGATCACGTTCAATTTCACATATCCGCGTTCAGTAAACTTGAATGCGTTGGATAATAAATTCTTCAGAACTTGATCCAGGCGCTGCGCGTCGGTATAGATCGCCGCCGGCATTCCCTCCTCCATTTCGATATTGAAAAGGACGCCCTTGCCTTCGGCCACGTGACGAAATGTCCGTTCGAGGTTCTGCTGCATTTCCTGGAATCGCACTTCGCCGACATCGACCGTGACCGTTCCTGATTCAATCTTGGAGAGATCCAGGATGTCATTGATCAGGTTGAGCAAGTCTTTGCCCGATCCCCGGATGGTTTGCGCAAATTCAACCTGCCTCGGAGTCAGATTGCCCTCGGGATTAGTTGACAATTGTTCTGCCAGGATCAACAGGCTGTTGAGCGGGGTTCGGAGCTCATGGGACATATTTGCGAGGAACTCGCTCTTATAACGTGAGGTAAGCGAAAGCTGTTGCGCCTTGCCTTCCAAAGCCTGCCGGGCCTGCTCGACCTCCCGGTTTTTCTTTTCAACTTCGGCATTTTGCTCGAACAACTGGCGTGCTTTTTCTTCGAGCTCCTGGTTGGTCTGTTGCAATTCCTCCTGCCGGCTTTGCAACTCGGAAGCGAGCGATTGCGATTGTTTGAGCAGATCTTCCGTACGCGTATTCGCTTCTATCGTATTTAACACGATGCCGATGCTTTCGGTAAGCTGGTCCAAAAACGTTTGGTGCGTCGGATTGAATTCCTCGATCGAAGAAAGTTCCATGACGGCTTTGACCTGTCCTTCAAAGAGAATTGGCAGTACCACAATGTTCATCGGCCTGGTCTGGCCCAAACCGGAGCTGATGCGGACATAATCGTTAGGCACATTGCTTAGTAAGATGCGCTCCTTTTCGAGCGCAGCTTGTCCAACCAGCCCCTCGCCCAGCTTGAACCGGCTGTTGATTCCTTTTCGATCGCGATAGGCGTAGCTGGCAAGCAGCTTGAGCTCCGGTTCCGAATCTACCCCATCCATTATATAGAACACGCCTTGCTGGGCCGAGACGACCGGGGCGAGCTCGGAAAGAATGAGACGCCCGACCGTGAGCAGATCTCGCTGCCCCTGCAGCATGCGCGTGAATTTCGCCAGGTTCGTCTTCAGCCAGTCCTGCTCGTTATTCCGAGATGTCGTGTCTTTTAGATTTCGAATCATCTCGTTGATGTTGTCTTTGACGAAGGCGACTTCGCCCTCCGCGGCGACCTGAATGGATCGCGTCAGATCGCCTTTCGTGACCGCCGTCGCGACGTCCGCGATGGCGCGCAACTGCGAGGTGAGATTGCCGGCCAGCTGATTGACGTTATCGGTCAGATCGCGCCATGTCCCGGCCGCGCCCGGCACGTTGGCTTGTCCGCCCAATTTTCCTTCCACTCCTACTTCGCGCGCAACCGTTGTGACCTGGTCCGCAAAAATGGCGAGTGTCTCGGTCATGCTGTTGATGGTGTCGGCCAGCGCCGCGATCTCACCTTTCGCTTCAACCAGGAGCTTTCGTTTCAAATCGCCGTTCGCAACCGCCGTCACGACCTTGGCAATGCCGCGCACCTGATCGGTCAGGTTGCCAGCCATGAAATTTACGCTGTCGGTTAAATCCTTCCAGGTGCCGCCGACGCCCTTCACGATCGCCTGTCCTCCGAGCTTGCCTTCGGTTCCCACTTCTCGCGCCACACGCGTTACTTCGGACGCGAAGGAGTTGAGTTGATCGACCATCGTGTTCACGGTGTTCTTCAACTCGAGAATTTCGCCTTTGACGTCGACCGTGATTTTCTTCGAGAGATCGCCTGTAGCCACCGCTGTCGTAACCGCCGCGATGTTACGCACCTGCGTCGTCAAATTACTCGCCATGAAATTGACCGAGTCGGTCAGATCCTTCCAAGTGCCGGAAACACCTTCCACCCGAGCTTGTCCGCCCAATGCTCCTTCAGAACCGACTTCGCGCGCCACGCGGGTCACTTCCGAGGCGAAGGAACGGAGCTGATCGACCATGGTGTTGATCGTGTCTTTCAGCTGCAAGATTTCACCGCGGACATCGACCGTGATCTTTTTGGAAAGATCGCCGTTCGCGACTGCAGTCGTAACTTCTGCGATGTTACGCACCTGTCCGGTCAAGTTACCGGCCATCGAATTCACACTATCGGTCAAATCCTTCCAGGTGCCGGCAACGCCGCGCACATCGGCCTGGCCACCGAGCCGGCCTTCCGTTCCGACTTCACGCGCAACACGCGTCACCTCCGAAGCAAAGGAGCTGAGCTGATCGACCATGGTGTTGATCGTGTTTTTCAACTCCAGAATTTCTCCCTTCACATCGACCGTGATTTTCTTCGACAGATCACCGTTTGCGACCGCGGTCGTGACCTCGGCAATGTTTCGCACCTGCCCGGTAAGATTACCGGCCATGAAATTCACACTGTCAGTCAAGTCTTTCCATGTGCCCGCAACGCCGCGCACGTCCGCCTGGCCGCCAAGTTTTCCTTCACTTCCGACTTCACGCGCCACACGCGTCACTTCCGAGGCGAACGATCGGAGTTGATCCACCATCGTGTTGATCGTGTCTTTGAGCTGCAAGATTTCACCGCGCACATCGACCGTGATTTTCTTGGAAAGGTCTCCGTTCGCGACTGCGGTCGTGACTTCGGCGATGTTACGCACCTGGCCGGTCAGGTTACCGGCCATGGAATTCACACTATCGGTGAGATCCTTCCAAGTGCCGGCGACGCCGCGTACATCGGCCTGGCCACCAAGCCGTCCTTCGGTTCCGACCTCACGCGCGACGCGTGTGACTTCGGCGGCGAACGAACTGAGTTGATCGACCATCGTATTGATCGTGTTTTTTAACTCGAGAATTTCGCCTTTGACGTCCACCGTGATTTTTTTCGACAGGTCGCCGCGCGCGACCGCGGTTGTCACATCAGCGATGTTTCGCACCTGACCGGTCAGGTTACCGGCCATGAAATTCACGCTATCGGTCAAATCTTTCCACGTCCCAGCAACTCCGCGCACATCTGCCTGGCCGCCGAGTTTTCCTTCCGTGCCCACTTCACGCGCCACACGGGTGACTTCTGCGGCGAACGAACTGAGTTGATCGACCATCGTATTGATCGTGTTTTTCAACTCGAGAATTTCGCCTTTGACGTCCACCGTGATTTTT
>JBEEGU010000331.1:0-8028 GCA_041167025.1 Verrucomicrobiota bacterium | reverse complement strand
GGCAAGCAGAGCCAGGCCGACGACGAGCAAACCGGTGACGGCCCCGCCATTAAAAGCCACGCGCAATGCCGCTGTGCACGAGCTGCTGGCAGCTTGCGTGACCCGCGCGTTGGCGACCACCGCGATGCGCATGCCAATGTAACCAGCCGCCAACGAGCAAGATGCGCCGATAAGAAATCCAACCGCCGTGGGATGATCTTTGAAAATGAAGAGCAAAACAAAAAGCACGGCGGCAATTGCGCTGATGGTGATGACCTGCCGGTTCAAATAGGCTTTGGCGCCTTCCTGGATCGCCCCGGAAATTTCCTGCATGCGCGCGTTGCCCGGGGAAGCTTTCAGAATCCTCCCGATCAGGATGAAAGCGAACACCAATCCGACGACGGCACAGACCATCGAGAGGGGTACACCAGATTTGAGAAGGTCCAGGGCGAGAATGGTCATGGTAGCGCGATGAAGCGCTGGACTTTATAAAGATTTACCTAACTGGCAACGGCTATTTGACTGGGCTGTTCGGGCGGGTTGCTCTCGCGGACGACCTACCGCTGCAGTGCGTCGGTGTCGAATTTGCCTTTTAATCTGGCGGCATCCGCGACGTTGCAGGCGTGAAAACGAAAAAGCGGGCTAAACATTTTCTTTTTCAGGTCGAGCCGGAACTGGGGGGCCAGGCGGGCAAGCAACTCAAAGCCGGTGTCGTCATGCAGCTCACCGACCATCCATTGGCACTGGGTCAATATTTCGGGTGGCATCGCCGCAAAAACGTCGGCTTCCGCTCCTTCGCAATCGATCTTGATAAGGTCGACCTTCTGAATATCGAGATCTCGCAGCACATCGTCGATTCGTCGCACCTGACAATCAATCTGGTCGGTACTACGATTCCGCGACCGCCCTTTCGTGCTGAAAGCGCCGAAATTGACCGACTCCGAGGGCACGGTCACCCACATGTTGCTGTGGCCAAGCCCATAGTTGAACACGGAGACGGAAGAGATGTGACTGACATTTGTTTCGAGAATGCGAAACGTTTCCGGATGTGGTTCGAACCCGATAATCCTCGCTTTTGGAAATCGCCGGTGAAAGTAGAGAATCGAAGCGCCGATATTACTGCCAATATCGAGAATGACGTCGGGTTGCAGGTTTGGTGGTAAATAGTATTCGGCTTTGCGGCCTGTTTTCAGGAGGACCTGGTGAAGCACGAAAGGATCGGTCGTGCCAGGACGGTAAAAAACCTTATGTCCGTTCCACCGAATTCGTTGAAGCGATTTCGATCGGACCTGGCGCGCCATGTCCCGGGTCAGCCCTAACGAGCGCGACCGCAGGAATATTTTGACGAGATCGCGGAAGCGTAGATCCGGCACAACTCAAGAGTGACGGATAACTGACGCGCGCGCGAGTTTGTTTCGCATGAATCGCCGGGCGATACCGAAGTTGGCGTTGCGCGCGCCACTCAAAGGGAGAAGAAATTGCGCAAACGGATCATAAACGTGGCGCTATACTCGCGTTCTTTCGCCGCTTGATCTCCCGGGTGGCCCGTTACCTTCACAATGTCTTCTGTCTCCATTCTTCGTTTCGCTAGAATCTCGCTCAATTGATGCAAGCAATCAGGGGATTCCCGGATGATCTCGGCCATAACGGGCTTCCCAATTTCCATTACGTAACAGTCACCCTGCGCTCGTACCGTGGCGCTACGGCGTTCGCCGGTTAACAATGACATTTCACCAAAGCAATCGCCTGAATTCAACATTGCGACCGGGATAGAGCTGCCATTTTGTGCGATCGAAACCTGGGCCGCTCCGCTTAATAACACGAACATGGAGTCGCCCTCGGCACCTTCTTCAATGACGTGTTCGCCACGCCCGAAGTGATTCAGGCGTGACTGTTGAACCAAGCTGTCGATTTGCGGGTCGGAAAGGCATTGAAACAACGGTTCGCTGCGCAGAATGGCACGCGCCTCGTTGTGTTCTTTCGGCGCAGCTCCGGAAGTCCTGCGTTCGACTTGAAGGGTCCGGACAGGGTAGGGGATCTTGATCCGTTGGCGCTTCAATTCGTACCAAACATTGGTCCTGACGTTATCGTTGACCTCGTTGATGCGGGCATGGTTGCCCATGTAAAACTTGATTTCGTAGGTCACGGCGTGATCCGCAAAATCGACCAGGAAGACCTTGACCGGTGGATGATTCAAAACTCCGCTCGCGGCCGACGCAGCCCGGAACAAAGCGTCTTTGACCCGATTCGGTGGTACATCGTAATCAATGCCGACGCGAACGCGCATGGCGTGGACTTCGGTTGGATAATGAAGGTTAACGATTGTTTGCCGGACGATCTCGTTATTGGGAATATCCAGATAAATGTTGTCGTTTGTGCACAACCGGGTGGAGCGCCAGTTGATTTCCATGACCTGAGCAAAGCGCTCACCCACCTGCAGCCAGTCGCCCACCTTGTAGGGACGATTGATTTGCAGTGACATGCCGGCAATGATTCCGCCGAGGAGATTTTGCCCAGCCAGGCCGATGATAATCGCGGCGACGCCGGAGGTGGCGAGGAGACCGGTTAGCCAGCGTCCCGCGTGGTAGCCGTACCAAAGTACCAGGAGCAGCGCGAAGAGGAAAAGAAGCAGGGCCGCGATCTGCCGCGGAAAATGTGGGATCGGGGTTTGCTTTTTCTTTTCGAAATAAAGGTCCCAGATGTATCGGTCGACGAGGGCAACCACCACTGCCGTGCTCAAAAGGACGGTCATCGCTCCGACATGGTTCTTCCAATCCGTCTCAAGGCCGTAAACGCTCAAGGCCGCGTAAAAAGCTAGAGCGAGACAAAAAAGTTGAAAAAGAATGCCGAGCTGCACTCCCGCGCGACGTTTCAAGAAACGGCCTGCCGTCAGCGTGACAAAGAATGTCGCGATGAAAACGGAAACCGTGACAGCCGCTTTCTGCGTTTCCAACAACGCGCTAAACATTTGGTATTGCTACGGTAGCAGTTATCGGCCTGCTGCGACAAGTGCTCTCTCCTTGGCGGTCTTTCTCGTATAGAGGTCGCCCTCTGGGCGACGCGACGCGTGCGATGTTTGCACCCCAAGCATCGCGCTTTCCAGGGCGAAGCGTCTACAAAGGAGGTAGCGGCCGTTCACCGAACGGCCACCGCCATCGACGCAATCGGTAACGCCCGCGCGTAGTATTGCCTGTCCCATATGTAGACGTCGCCCTCTAGGCGACGTGACGCGTGCGAGGTTTGCATACGAGCATCGCGCTCCGCAGAGCGATGCGTCTAGAGAAGCAGGTAACGGCCATTCAACCAAACGGCATTGGATGGAAGCCAATCTGTTGATACGCGGGCATAGCTATTTGCCTCTCCCTTGAAGGGAGAGGATAAAGGTGAGGGATTCATTCTTCGAGCAGCCCCGAAGCGAGAACAACACACCTGCTGATCGAAGATCGACTCCTCGCCCTCCGCCTCTCCTCGTTCGAGGAGGAGAGGAATCCTTCCTGCGATCACGCCACTTTTCACTACGGCGTGGTGGTTTTCCCGTGCGCTCCATCTGTAGACGTCGCCCCTACGGGCGACGCGACGCGTGCGAGGGTTTGGAACCCGAGCATCGCGCTTCGCAGAGCGAAGCGTCTACAGAGCAGGTAGCGGACATTCACCGACGATTGGTTCTGCCCCGCTACTATTTTCCAGGCGCGAAGATCAACCAGGCCCATCCGGCGAGAAAACATAAGCCGCCAATGGGGGTGATGGCACCGACCCAGCGCAGATTGGTCAGCGCCACGAGGTAGAGGCTGCCACTGAAAAAGATAATTCCTGCGAGGAACAACCAGAAGGCGCCGCGATTGGCTGCGCCGTGCAAGGCGAGAACCAAAAGCGCGATCGCGTGAATGAAATGGTAAAGAACGGCTTTGTTCCAAACATCCAGCAGACCGTGACTTTCCAGGGTTGTTTTTAATGCATGCGCGCCAAAGGCACCGAGCGCAACGGCGAGAAAGCAAAGTATGGCTGCAATTCGCAAAAATAACATCGGCGTGTGGTTGAACCGCGGTTTGCGCGGATGTGGCGGGTTAAACCAAAATTATATCGTTTCTGTTGAGCTAGCCTATCGGTTTATTTGGGCGGCACCTTTCTATCATAAAAAAGCATAACCGGTGGAGCCGCAGCCCGCGCTTGCTTGATACTTCGGAAATAGAAAATCGTGCCGGCAACGCCGAAGGCTGCGGCACTGAGAAAATTCAACCGAGGCCCGAGATACCAAAGCCAGGCGCCGAGCAACGCGGCCACGCTAACAATGAGGTCGCGTACCAGATAGTAAGCGCCGACGGTTTGTCCACGCCGTTCCGGTTCGGCGTATGCCAGGATGAGCGCTTTGCGTGATGTATCGCCGAACTCTTTCAACCCGCGAATGGCGAAGGCCGCAACGAGCATGGCGAAGCTGCGCGAAATCATCAGGCTGATCGGGAATAAGGTGAACATGATGAACGTGACCAGAACAAAAGGCTCGCGCTGTGTTTTGTCGGCGAAATAGGAAGTCGGAATGATGCAGATCGCTGCGGTTAACACCTCGATCGTGGTGAGCAATCCCACTTGTTTCGCGCTCGCGCCGACGTAATCCATCGCGAAAATCACGACCCATGCATAGGGAATGCGTTCGCAAAAGCGAATCAGAATGTCGCTCATGAGGAGCCGGCGCGTGGGCGCATTGAATTGGCGAACGCTCTGCCAAAGATTCCATCGTTCGGGCGCAGATGCCGTTCGGACCGGTTCCTCGCGCAACTGCCGTTGGACCAAAATCGTGGCCGCAGAGAGAACGATGGAAATGAGCAGCCCGATTCGCACGCCGGGAACGACACCGAAGCGATCGATCAGCATTCCGCCAAAGAACGGCGCGACCATGATGGGCAGACGTTTGATTACCGATTGAATGCCGACGCCCATCGAATAGCGTTCCGGGGCAAGCGAAGCAGCGACGAGGGAGAACGTAGCCGGCAAAGAAAAACAGCTCCAGGAAAGGAAAAGAAACATTCCCGCGATGACCGCGCCCCAATGCGGAACGAGAAGAACGGTGGCGTAGCCTGCAATCGAAACAATATTGAAGGTGAGAAAAGCGCGGCCATGTCCCCAGCGATCGACCACGACGCCGCCGGGATAGGCGTAGATCGCACCAAGCAACGTGCGCAAGGCGTCGTAAAGACCAATCGCTAGCGCTGGTGCGCCCAATGTTTGCAGATATTTGGGCACGAATCGCATCCAAAGTTCTTCGCCCGTGCCGATGACGAAAATCGCGATCAACAAAACGACGAGATTGCGTTTCAGGCCGAAAAAATCCGCGAATCGTTGCCGCGAAGTCACGATTGGCTGTTCTGGTGTTTGCATTCGGCGAAAAGGACGTCGTAGGTCACGAATTTCCGTTCGGTTAATCCAAGTCGGCCAAAACCGGCTGCAATCCAACGCAAGCTTTCACCGCCGTGATGCGGATTGGCCGGGTGCGAATCCGCCGCACGAACGATTTCTGCGAGTAACAGGAGAGCGGGGTCCGAGACGTTGAGTCTTTTCGGGAGCGAATTGAACGACACATCTTCAGCGTGCTGGCCGAGCTCGCAGTTCGGCACATCAAACACCGTTCCGTCGCTGCATTTCTGCCAATCAGTATCGTTTGGCGGGAAGACCAATTCCGCATCGCGGTCGATAAAATTCTTGATCAGCTGAGGCCAGGCGACGCGATCAGCCTCAATTTTTTCCCGCGTAATCCATTTCATCGCAGAAAGGCATCTTCTCTAGTTTGGGCCGGGCGTTGCCAGGCGCAATCCCTGACCTTAATGTTCAGAAAAGAAGCGGACTTGCTGCAAGATTTTTGGCTCTCCCCGTTTACTGGGAGAGGATTAAGGTGAGGGGACTTCGATGTGTCGCAGCTGCAGCCGAAAACATTCCACGCACATGGCGACGACACCCGAGCAGGGAGGTCAAACAAGCGCTACCCATACGCTCACTCCAACACATGGAGGGCGGAGCTCTGCGACGCCGCGGAAAGGCGAGATCCTCCCGGGCAGTCGCCGGCCCGCGAGCGCTTATATATAATAGAGGGTTTCGCACGCGGCTAAGTCCTGGAACGACCATTCGTGGGTGTCGGTTCTGGAGCGGATCAACACCCCAGAACCGAAATGTATTCGTTAATGCTTCTCTTTAGCCTCGCCTTTTTCCTTCTTTTCGTCGTGTTTGCTCAACACCTTGCCGTTTGCATCGATCTTGATACCCCATTCTTTGCCACCCTTGTCGATAACTGCTTCGTAGTCCGCGCCCTCTTTCTCCCAGCGAACAATTTTCCCGCCTTTGGCTTCCTTTTCAGCGGATTTCATCACCGCGGCGGGAACGTCACTGCTGTTAACGCTTTCCTCTGCGTGTTTTTTTTCCTTCGCTTGCGCAGCGACACTGAAAGCCAGACCGGCGCTTACGGTGATCACTGCGAGTAGTTTTGTTATGTTCATGGTGTTTGTTTGATGTTTCGTTGTTAGCTGATGAAAAATGCATCCCTGTTTGCGCGCGCAAAGTAAATGACATTCGAACGCCTCCCGATTTCTATGGGCCGATGAACCACGAAAGATTGTCAGGCGTCGTCCGACAAGATGGTGCGCGTCGGGCGCCATCCTTTGCCGAAGCGTTTCGGTTTTGGGTGAAACTCGGATTCATTTCTTTTGGTGGACCAGCTGGTCAGATCGCAATCATGCAGACCGAGCTGGTCGAAAAACGGAAATGGATCAGCCAATCGCGTTTTTTACACGCGCTCAACTATTGCATGCTGCTGCCCGGCCCGGAGGCGCAGCAATTGGCTACCTATATCGGGTGGCTGTTGCACAAAACAAAGGGCGGCATCGTTGCCGGTTCATTCTTCGTCATTCCATCCGTGTTCATTCTGTGGGCGCTGAGTTTCGTCTACGCCGCCTATGGCAATCTGGCTTGGATCGCCGCGGTTTTTTACGGATTGAAACCGGCTGTCATGGCCATTGTCGCCGCCGCAGTCGTTCGCATCGGCCGGAAAGCGCTCAAGAACGAGGTGATGTGGACGATTGCGACACTGGCTTTCGTCGGGATTTTCTTTTTTAAGGTGCCATTTCCCATCATCATCCTGAGCGCAGGTTTCCTTGGATTGATTGGCGGCCGGTTTTGGCAATCGAAGTTTAACGTCGTGGGCGATCACGCAACAAAGGGCGATACTTCAGTGCTCGGGGACGACGCGGAATCGCCGGAGCACACGCGGCCGTCGTGGCCACGTGCAATCAAAGTGGCGATGATCTGGCTAACGCTCTGGCTCGCTCCCACCGTAGCGATTGGAATATGGTTAGGCTGGGATCATACCCTGTTCAAGGAAGGAGTTTTTTTCAGCAAAGCGGCGGTGGTGACGTTCGGTGGCGCGTACGCGGTGCTGCCATATGTCGCGCAACAGGCGCTTTTTCATTATGGATGGCTGAAACCGGGCCAGATGATGGACGGCCTCGGTCTGGCTGAGACGACGCCCGGACCGCTCATCATGGTATTGCAGTTTGTGGGCTTTATGGGCGGGTGGAATCAACCAGGAAATTTGACGCCATTCGCCGCGGCAACTCTGGGTGCGCTGGTGACCACTTGGGCAACGTTTACGCCTTGTTTTCTCTGGATTTTTTTGGGTGCGCCGCACATTGAGCGACTGCGCGGGAATGTAAAACTGACTGCCGGCCTCTCCTCGATCACAGCTGCTGTGGTCGGAGTGATTTTAAACCTTGCGGCATGGTTCGGTCTAAACGTCCTCTTTCCGAGTCATGGAATCGTCGATTGGTTTGCGTTGGTCCTCAGTGTCATCGCGTTTGTTGGGTTGCTCAGATGGAACTGGAACGTTGGTCTGCTGGTTGTCGGAAGCGGATTGATCGGATTTGTTTATCGAATCATTTTCATGAAAGCATAACCGGATCGTGTCGCGACTTCGTCGTTGCAGCTCCGAAGATCGTTCCGCTCGGAGCTGCAACATCAACCGAAGTCCCCCGGTTGAGAATCGCCGGCTCTGCGCTTAGTCCGACGGTT
>JBEEGU010000330.1:0-4665 GCA_041167025.1 Verrucomicrobiota bacterium | reverse complement strand
TCGCGATTATGAAAAAGAGGTCAATACGCTGATCGCGGACCAGCGGAGCATCATCTTGTGCACCTACCCGCTCACTGCGACTCCAGGCGATCAGGTTTTCGATGTGGCGCACGTCCACGAAGTAGCGGTAGCCAGGCGGAACGGAATTTGGGAGATCATTGAGACCCCCGAGCTCAAGCAGACCAAAACGGCAATCAAGAAACTCAACGAAGAACTCGAACAGAAGGTCGAGGAACGAACCCGAGAACTTACCGCAACCAATGAAGCGCTTAGGTCTGAAATCACCGAGCGCAAGCTGGCGCAAGAGGCGATCAAGCAAACCGAAGATCGAATTCAGCTCGTCATTGACACAATTCCCACGATGGCCTGGAGCCTTCGGCCTGACGGCGTCCTTGATTTCCTCAATCAGCGTTGGCTGGATTATACGGGTCTATCTTTGGAGGAGGCAATTGAAGAGCCGACGTGCACAGTCCATACCGAAGACCTTTCAAGGGCCCTGAAAAAGTGGGTGGTGGTACAGAACACCAGCGAAGCGTACGAAGATGAAATGCGGTTGCGGCGGGCCGACGGGGAGTATCGTTGGTTCCTGATTCGCATCGCGCCGCTCCTCGATGAGCAGGGAAACATCATTAAGCGGTACGGAGTAGCAATCGATATTGAGGATCGCAAGCGGGGGGAAATGCAGTCGCGGGCGCTAATTGATGCAATCCCGCATCAGATCTGGAGTGGACCGGCTGACGGCACCGTTGATTATTGCAACGACCGATGGCGCACCTACGTGGGACTGGAGCAGGAAGATTTCCGCGGCGATGGCTGGCAGAGTATGATTCATCCCGACGATCGCGACCGCGTGGTTAAGGCTTGGCAGGAGTCGGTAACCAACGGAAGGCCTTACGAACAAGAAGAACGCCACCGGGGAGCCGACGGGACGTACCGTTGGTTCTTGTCTCTTGGCGTGCCATTGCGCGATCCGCAAGGACGCATTGTGAGGTGGTACGGGACGAACACCGATATTGAAGATCGAAAGCGGGCGGAGGATGCCCTGAACGCGCACGCTCTTCGTTACAAAACGCTGCTGGCGACGTCGACAGATTCAATTTACGTCGTCGACGAAAAGGGTAACCTGCAAGAAGCGAACGCGGCGTTTCTTCAGCGGCGCGGTTACACCGCTGCGGAGGTGAAAGCTTTGAACGTCGCGGATTGGGATGTGCAGTGGAGTCGCGAACAACTGCAGGAAAGAATGCGCAAGTTGGTTGGGAGCAGCGCAGTGTTTGAAACGCGGCATCGTGGCAAAGACGGTTCCGTATTCGATGTCGAAGTTAGCGCGACGAGCGTTCGGATTGACGGAGAACAATTGTTTTTTTGTGTAACCCGGGACATCACCGAGCGCAAGCAAGCGGAGCAGGCGTTACGCGAAAGCGAAGAACGTTTTCGCCAGCTAACCGAAAATATCAATGACATTTTCTGGCTGAGCGACGTGCAACACAAAAAGGCTCTCTACGTTAGTCCCGCTTACGAGCGGATCTGGGGCCGTACCCTAGCGAGTCTTTACGCGTCTCCAAGGTCATGGACCGAAGCGCTTCATCCCGAAGACCGGGAGCGAATTCTGGCACTTCGCGCCGATGGCGGACCGCAAGCGACGCCGGAGATGACGTACCGGATCGTGCGACCCGACGGATCGCTTCGTTGGATCTATCAGCGGGAGTTTCTGGTGAAGGATGCAGATGGCAAGGCCGTGCGCGTTGCCGGTGTTGTCGAAGACATCACCGAGCGCAAGCGCGTCGAGCTAGCGCTGGACGAGCGATTGCGTTTCGAGACGCTGTTGACCGAGCTTTCAGCCGCATTCGCAAACTTGCCGACAGCGACAGTTGATCAGGAAATCGATAAATGGCTACGAAACCTGGTCGAGTTTCTGGATGTGGATCGTGCCACATTCGATCAAGTCGGCGAAGGTGGAACGGCGCTTTCGCGGACTCACTCACACACCGCTCCCGGCATCGACCCGCTGCCACTTAATGCCACGAAAGATCGAACGCCTTGGGTTACGGAACAGATTCTCCGAGGGAATACGGTCAAATGGTCGCGGGTTCCTAATGACATCCCGGAGCAGGCTTCGAAGGAAAAGGAGTTCGCGGGCCGGTTCGGAGCCAAGTCGGTGGTGGCCATTCCTGTCTGTATTGGTGGATCTGTCATTTGTGCCATTTCTTTTACTTCGATGCGCATCTATCGAGAGTGGCCAGACGAAATGGTCGCCCGATTGCGCCTGGTGGGAGAAATTTTTGCCAATGCGATTGCGCGCAAACGGGCGGGGGAGATACTGTTTCGACGAGAGGCCGAGTTGAACGAAGCGCAGCGACTCGCGAGCATAGGTAGCTGGGAGTGGGATATTCTAGCTGATGCCGTGACTTGTTCGGACGAAGTGGGCCGCATTTACGGAATCGAAGGGCCGAATCGAAACTCACCTGATAGGCCATTCTCGGAGTTCGTTTATCCTGACGATCGAGCCCGTCGCAGCGCAGCCGTCGAAGCTGCTCTCAATGGCGGTCCACCGTACAACGTGGAATTTCGGATTGTTCGCCCGGACAAATCGGCTCGGTTTGTTCACTCGCGCGGACGATTGATCTATGACGAAACGGGTAAACCCATCCGCATGATCGGGATGACACAGGACATCACTGACCGCAAGCGGGCAGCGAAAGATTTGGAAGAGGCGAATCATCAACTACGATTTCTTTCGCGCCGACTGTTCGAGGTTCAGGAAGAGGAACGCCGTCACCTCGCGCGGGAGTTGCATGATGAAATAGGCCAGGCGCTGACGGCGGCGAAGATCAATCTGCAATCGATCACCGCGAATGGCGATCCTGGAGCCTTTGCGCGAGTCCAAGAAACCACCGCGATTCTCGACCGCTTGCTCGGCCAAGTGCGACAGATTTCACTGGATCTGCGTCCGTCGATGTTGGACGACTTGGGATTAGTTCCTGCGCTCCGTTCATTGCTCGATCAACAGGGGCGCCGTGCATCGATTGCAGCGCGTTTTTCTGCCGAGATGCTGCCGGAAAACCTTGATCCGGAAACTCAGACAACGTGTTTCCGCATTGCGCAAGAAGCGATCACAAACGCCGTGCGGCATGCCAATGCTACGTAAATCGACGTTGATCTTCGATGGGAGCATGAAAAATTGCGGCTGCTGATTCGCGATAACGGCATCGGCTTCGAGGCCGAGTCGACGCGGGCGCAAACGGCCGGTCTTGGTCTGATCGGGATAAGAGAACGGGCTGCCCTGATCGGTGGGGAAGCGAAGATTATCTCGTCGCCAAATAACGGAACGATCATTGACGTATTTCTGCCGCTAGTGCTGGACGGGGGGACGGGCAGATCGGATTGACGAATGATGTCGATACGCATTTTGCTCGCGGATGATCATGCGCTTGTGCGCGCGGGGATTCGCACGTTGCTTGAAAAAATTCCGAACGTAGAGGTAGTCGGGGAAGCCAGCACGGGTCGTGAGGCGCTGGAGATGGTGAAAACAAGGTTACCCAATCTCGTCCTGATGGATATCGCCATGGCTGAGCTTGGCGGCCTGGAGGCGCTCCCGCGCATCATTCGAGATTTTCCAGGCGTAAAAGTAATCATGCTTTCGGCACATGCGAATGAGGAATATGTCATTCGCGCACTGCGCAGTGGAGCGGCGGGGTATATGCTTAAAGATGCCGCGACCGCGGAGTTGCAGCTCGCGGTCACATCTGTTAGCGAAGACAAAACGTATCTCAGCCCGTCGATCTCGCGGACGGTGATCGATAGTTATCTGGCGCGCGTGGGCGGGCAACTTAGTCCGCTCGAACAATTAACCGCCCGGCAGCGGGAGATTTTGCAATTGGTGGCGGAGGGAAAAAGTACAAAGGAGATCGCTTACGATCTCACCATCAGCGTGAAGACGGTTGAGTCGCATCGATTGCAATTGATGGAACGCCTGAACAACCATGATGTGGCCGGTCTTGTTCGATATGCCTTCCGTTCCGGCTTAGTATCGGCCGAACGATAGGTCCTCGACATTGCGATATCGATCTAAGGTTTTTCTCCGTCCGGTTTAAGGCTGTTCCCAATGGCGCCGATCGGTCGTCGCCGTCAACGTGATCCAGCTTCACATGGGCTCAGGCGCACGTTGAGTTGACAAGCCCGGATGTTCGGCCAGCGCGCGGCCGTCACTTATCGTCTGTGGAGGCTCTTAGTATGATGTCCCCAATCAATGGCAATCGCTGATATAAAAGCCCTTCTCGGAGCTGCGATCAAAGCTGAAAGGACCGCTTTAGGCATCTCGCAAGAAGAGCTGGCGTATCGCGCGAATCTCCATCGCACCTACATCTCAGACGTAGAAAGGGGAGCACGTAATCCATCGATCGCAAGCATCGAAAAACTTGCCGGAGCCCTGGATATATCCGTTTCGTCGCTCTTTGCCCAAGCGGATGATGGCCGGCAATCAAAGCAGCTTGTCGACATTCTCCTCGTCGAAGACAACCGGCAAGACGTCGACCTTACTTTGCGCGGATTTGAGCAAGTCAAGATCACCAACCCCGTGCACGTTGTGCGCGATGGGCTCGAAGCACTGGATTTCGTTTTTGCGACCGGCTCTTACAGCCACCGGCGCAATGTTCGCTCGCCCCAGAT
>JBEEGU010000329.1:0-3276 GCA_041167025.1 Verrucomicrobiota bacterium | reverse complement strand
GTCCTTGATTGCTGGCAAAGAGCTGGCATCAACATCGGTAAGCGGGTAATCGATGTCGGCGCCGGGCCGGGCTACGCCACTATTGACCTGGCCGAGATCGTCGGACCGAGCGGGCAAGTCGTCGCTCTCGAGCGCTCGAGCAAATTCGTGCGCGCAGCCACCGACGCCTGCCAGACTCGTGCGGTCACGAATGTGACGGTGCACGAACTTGATTTGATGACCGACGATTTCCCGAAAGGGAACTTCGATTTTTCCTGGTGCCGATGGGTCGCCTGCTTCGTCAGCGATCCCGCGCTCCTGGTTCGAAAAATCGCGGGCGCGCTAAATAAGGGCGGCCTGGCGCTGTTCCACGAATACGGGCACTATGAAACGTGGCGGTTCTCTCCTCGCCGGCCGAATCACGAGCGGTTCCGGCAACATGTCATCGAAACCTGGCGCAATTCCGGAGGTGAACCCGATGCCGCCGATCTGCTCCCGTCGCTTTTGTTGGAGCACGGCTTCGCGATTCGTTCCACGAAACCATTAATCTTTTTCATACGCCCGGCCGATTACATGTGGCAATGGCCGGCTCAATTTATTGAAGTCTATCTGCCGCGTTTGATGGAAATGAACCAGGTTGACGAGGCATTTGCGAACGCAGTTCGCGCTGAATTCGCCGATGCGGAAAAGGATCCCAATTCCCTGATGTTAACTCCGCTCGTCGTGGAAATCATTGCCGAAAAACTCTAGCCGACACGTGGGTGTTCGATGTTTGCTTTAGGCTTCAGCATTGGGCGTTGGATGTTGGACGTTGAGCATTGGGCGTTTGCTCTGCTTCGCGGTTCGGCCTTTTCCTCGTTTCTTCGTTCACGATCTGCAGGTAGCGGCGGTTCACCGAACCGCCATCCCCACGTGACGCAAACTCATCGATGGCGATTGAGATCCAGCCTTTGCCCAATGCTACGGCCCGGTATGCAATCGCCGCTAACTAATTTCGCTCTGTTGGACGTTCTCTTCCTCTTCCGTCTACCACTTAAGTTTCACTTTCTATTTATTTGGTCTGCTTTTCCGCAACGGCCAATTGCCCGCGCCGCGGCGTTCCCTATTGTTAATCATGCGCGTCGACCGTTTTACGCAAAAGATGCAGGAAGCCTTGCAAGCGGCGCAGGATCTTGCCGCTCAACATAACCATCAGGAAATCGCCAACGAACATTTCCTCTCCGCCCTTCTCAATCAGCCCGAGGGTATCACTCGTCCCCTGCTCGAGAAGCTCGGTGTTCCGATCGATCGGTTGGAGGAGGACTTGCGCGCGCAACTGGACAGCCGTCCTAAGGTCATGGGTGGCTCCGTCGAGCTCCGACTCGGCAACGAATTGCGTACAGTGCTCGACGCAGCCGAGAAGGAGATGGCCAAACTCAAGGACGAGTTTACCAGCTCGGAGCATTATCTCCTTGCCCTGGCCGCTTCGAACACGCCCGCGGCAAAGCTATTGAAAGACCTCGGCGTCAATCACGCCAAGCTCATGCAGGGATTGCAACAGGTCCGCGGATCGCAGCGCGTGACTGATCAAAATCCTGAGGGCAAGTTTCAGACGCTGGAGAAATATGGCCGTGATCTCACGGAATTGGCGCGTCGCGGCAAGATCGATCCCGTCATTGGCCGCGACAACGAGATCCGGCGGATCATGCAGGTTCTTTCGCGGCGGACCAAAAATAATCCGGTGCTCATCGGCGATCCTGGTGTCGGCAAAACCGCGATAGTCGAAGGTCTCGCCCGGCGCATCATCAGCGGGGACGTGCCCGAGTCGCTCAAACAAAAACGACTGATCGCAATGGATATCGGAGCGATGGTGGCCGGTGCGAAGTTTCGCGGCGAGTTCGAGGATCGTCTCAAAGCTTTCCTCAAGGAAGTCACCGATTCGCAGGGAGCGATCATTTTGTTCATTGACGAATTACACACTATCGTCGGCGCTGGCGCTGCCGAAGGGTCGGTTGATGCGTCGAATCTGCTGAAACCGCAACTGGCGAGGGGCGAGCTTCGCACTATCGGCGCGACGACACTCGACGAATATCGAAAATACATTGAGAAAGACGCCGCGCTCGAGCGGCGTTTCCAGCCGGTGATGGTGAACGAACCGACAGTCGAAGATACCATCGCGATCCTGCGCGGCTTGAAAGAGCGCTATGAAGTGCACCACGGCGTTCGCATCCAGGACGCAGCGCTGGTTGCCGCCGCTACTTTGTCTAATCGCTACATCACCGATCGCTTTTTACCCGACAAGGCGATCGACCTCGTCGACGAAGCCGCATCCCGTTTAAAGATCGAACTCGATTCCATGCCTACGGAGATCGACGTGATCGAGCGCGAGATCATGCAGCACGAAATGGAGCGACAGGCGCTGAAAAAAGAAAAAGATCCCGCCAGCAAAGAGCGACTAAAGAAATTGGAGAAAGAATTGGCCGGTCTGAAGGAGAAATCAGATGCGCTCAAAGCGGAATGGCTCAAGGAAAAAGCGCTACTCGACGAACAGCGCAAATTAAAAGAGGAACTGGACCGGTTGCGTACCGATCTGGAGCGAACACAGCGGCGGGCCGAGCTCGGGAAAGCCAGCGAAATTCAGTACGGCCGGATTCCAGAGGTCGAACGAAAATTGGAGGAGCTCCAAGCTAAATCCGCTCAGGGCAGACGCATCCTCCGCGAAGAAGTCACCGAAGAAGATATCGCCGACGTTGTCTCGAGTTGGACCCACATTCCAGTTTCACGTTTACAGGAAGGCGAGCGCCAAAAACTCGTGCGTCTGGAAGAACACCTCCACCAGCGCGTCATCGGCCAGGATGAAGCGATCAAAGCCGTAGCCAACGCCGTCCGGCGCGCCCGTGCTGGTTTGCAGGATGAAAATCGGCCCATCGGTTCGTTCATTTTCCTTGGGCCCACCGGTGTCGGCAAAACCGAGTTGTCGCGCGCTCTTGCCGAATTTCTATTCGACGACGAACACGCCATGATTCGGATCGACATGAGCGAGTACATGGAAAAACACACGGTCGCGCGGATGATCGGCGCGCCGCCGGGATATGTCGGTTACGAAGAAGGTGGTCAGCTGACCGAGGCCGTCCGGCGCAAACCCTACTCGGTCATCCTGTTTGATGAGATCGAAAAAGCGCACCACGACGTGTTCAACGTGCTGCTGCAAGTGCTCGATGACGGCCGTATCACGGACGGCCAGGGCAGAACGATCGATTTCAAGAACACGGTCATCATCATGACTTCGAACATTGGCTCCGAGTACATCATCGAAGA
>JBEEGU010000328.1:0-5374 GCA_041167025.1 Verrucomicrobiota bacterium | reverse complement strand
GAATCATCGATTGAAAGATAACGGATCTTCTGGGCGACCGGAGTGGCTGGGAAATTCCCGGCTCGCGCAATAACGATCTGGAATTTGGCGTCGTTTCCCGTGTTTTCGACCAGGATGTCCTCAATTGCCTCCTGCGTCATAAAATTGTCCGCTGTCCCCGAGTCATCGGGCAGGTAATTGCCATCAGCGTCAAAAACCAGGATGTTATAGTCTGTCGTTACGCCGCCTGGCACGTCGAACGGGTCGTTCCATTGGAAGGAGTATTCCACGGTTGAACCACTCGTGATCAAAAACGTCTGAGAGATGTCGACCGGGCCGGCAGGATCAGGATTAAAGTTGTGAAAACCGCCCGAAGTCAAACCTGCTGGAACCTGATCGAGTTTCAAATTCTGGTTCGTTAGACCGGCCCGCGCGGCGGTATCGGAAATCGGAGCGAAGGTCGAGAAATACCCGCCTCCTTGATAATTGCCGGCGGACGAAAAATAAGCGCATTTCGGACCGGCGAGGACGGAGCTGAAAACAACGTCATCGACAGCTTGCGCGATGATCCCATCGGAGAACATGGGTTCCTCGGTATAAACGATGTCGTCGACTATCACGTTGCAGTTAGCGTCGGTCCGCAATTTCCGAATGTTATCGGCGAAATCGGCCTTGCTAATGAACGCGGTGGCGAAGGCCAACTTCGCTTTTGGAGCGACATCGTGAACAATCTGAAGCATGGCGCGCCCCTCATCACTGCTCGTCTCGTCCGGGGGCGGATTGAATTCCTCCACCACCACTACCGGATTGGGATTGTTTGGATTTCCTGTACCGGGTAGATCGCCGCTCGCTATGTCCTGCGCTGCGTGAATGGTCAATGGGTCGCCAAATAGATCGGTTTGCGCGGTGTCATAACTGTCCGATAACACTCCGATGGTTTGGCCTGTGCCATCGAGCCCCTGCGCATTGAGGACGTCGGTATGAAGACTAAACACCCCTCCGGAAGTGGTGGCTCCGACATTCTTGCGCGGCCGGCGCGTCAGCGAAATCGAGAGGACACCAGGTGAGCGCGCCAATTGCGTGATTTGGTTGGCGGGAACAAAAGCAGAGAGAACGCCCATGCGGTATGAGCTGTTTTCAGCAATTACCTTGGCGCCTGCCTGGGTAAGTTGATCCCTCACCGAGGCCAGCGAAACCTTGCCGTTGAGATGAATATCGACCAGCACCCGGCGGTCGGCATCACGCACCGCGGCATGGGTTAGGCCGCGTCGTTTACTCGCAGCGCTGGTGTTTGCGGCGGGGCTGGCATTTCGACTCTGGTCTTCCGTACTGAGGAATCGACGAAGCCCGTTATCAATGTTCGCCGGGCTACTGTCCTGTGCGAAAAGAGGATTGGAGCAAAGGCAGGCAAGGAAAAGAAGACCTGCGCAAACGGGAAATGTTAGCCGGAAGCGTGAAGGCTCGGCGCGGAAAGAATCATGCATAGAGATAAATATATACTAGTTGGACGTGGAAAGTATCGGCAAGCACCTAAAAAGGCAACGCATTATTGAGCCCATGCGCTGGCCCTTGTTCGTTGCCGCCGCCATCAAGTAACAGCCGAGATTCGTAGACAAGCTTAAATCTTCTCCAATTGGAATGCTTTAGAAATCAAACCGCGAACGAATCATAACGTAGCGGCGAATTGTTGCAGCATTTCATGAACCGTTTGCCCGGCGGTCTCTTTTTGCGTGCGGAGAGTTCGGGATCGGATTAAGACTGAGGTCATTCATGGCTCGAAAAAAGACACGAACTTCGACCCTGGTGGTGGTGGAGCGCGACGGTGAACTGGCTAATCACCGCCCGGTCGTATCATTGGCCGAGCGCCGTCTCAGTTTCGGAGAAAAGTGGAGTTACACCCCGGCTCCGGAGGCGAGCAACTACATCAACATTCGTCCGCGTTATTCGCTTTTTATCGGAGGCAAATTTGTCGCCCCGCGATCGGGAAAATATTTTTATTCCATCAATCCGGCAACGGAAGAAAATCTTGCTGAGATTGCTGAGGCAGACGCACGGGACGTCGATTTGGCGGTGAAATCTGCGCGTCGTGCCTACGACACTGTCTGGAGGAAGCTTTCGGGTCGCGAACGAGGAAAATATCTCTACCGAATCGCGCGATTGATTCAGGAAAAATCCCGTGAACTTGCCGTTCTCGAGTCGATGGACGGAGGGAAGACAATCAAAGAAAGCCGCGACATCGACCTGCCACTGGTGGCAGCGCACTTCTTCTATTATGCGGGGTGGGCAGACAAACTCGAGTACGCCTTCCCCGGCCGCACGCCCCAACCCCTGGGTGTCGCCGGCCAGATTATTCCGTGGAATTTCCCGTTGTTGATGGCGGCCTGGAAACTTGCCCCGGCACTCGCCTGCGGCAACACATGCGTATTGAAACCGGCTGAGACGACCAGCATCACCGCGATGCATCTGGCCGAAATTTTTCAGGAAGCCGAACTCCCCGATGGCGTGGTGAACATCGTCACCGGCGCCGGCCAGACCGGAAGGGCGTTGGTCGACCACCCGAAGGTCGACAAGATCGCGTTCACCGGCTCGACGTCAGTGGGTAAATTGCTCACGCAGGCGGTGGCAGGCACAAAGAAAAAGCTAACGCTCGAACTCGGAGGCAAAGCCGCGAACATCATATTCGAAGATGCCCCGATCGATCAGGCGGTGGAAGGAATCGTCTCGGGGATTTACTTCAACCAAGGCCACGTTTGCTGCGCCGGATCGCGCCTTTTTGTGCAGGAAGGAATCTTTGCCGACGTCATCCGCAAACTGCGCGATCGCATTTCGACCCTGCGCGTTGGCAACCCGCTGGATAAGAATACCGATATCGGAGCGATTAACTCTCGGATGCAGCTCGACAAAATTTGCGAATTGGTCGACAGCGGCTTGCAGCAGGGCGCCGAGCTAGTGCAGCCGCGGTTGCGACTACCCGAAAAGGGTTATTGGTATCCGCCCAGCTTTTTTACCGGCGTTACCGCCTCTCATCGGATCGCGCAGGAGGAAATCTTCGGTCCAGTCCTGAGTGTCATGACTTTCCGGACGCCGGAGGAAGCAATCGAACGGGCCAACAATACGCCGTACGGTTTAAGCGCGGGAGTTTGGACCGATAAAGGGAGTAAGATTTTCAAAATTGTAAATAAACTGAGAGCGGGTGTGGTTTGGGCGAACACCTACAACAAGTTTGATCCGACTAGCCCGTTTGGCGGATACAAGGAAAGTGGCTTTGGACGCGAAGGCGGCCGGCATGGGTTGCTGGCCTACCTCACTTTGAATTGAGACAAGCGGCGGCTACAACAGTGTTAGGGGCAAGGCTTGGTTGCGTTGTTATTCGCAGCGTGGCGAGGGACCGCACAAATCTTCGTTGATTACGCGTCGCAATTGGTGTGATCCGTGAAGGTCGGAGAGGTCCTTCACTTCGCTCAGGATGACAGAAAGTGGCGCTAGCGGTGGACTTGGTTACAGGCGCGGGTGGATTTGTCATCCGGAGCGCAAGCTCGGAGGGACTTCGCAAGGCTTCGCGGAATACGCGGATCAGCTTTGCGTGACCCGAGAGTCTTTGCGGAGTCCTTCAGTTCGTTCAGGATGACAAGTTACCCGGATTCGCGACGGTCCCGGTTGCTCAGGCGTGAAATGTGAACGGAATTTGGGCGCGGACTTTGACGGGACGGCCATTCTTCTGAGCTGGAGTGAAGCGCCAGGACTGGACCGCGATGACTGCCTCTTGTCCAAAAGCGTAATCGGTCACTAACAACAAGCGTACATCACTTGTCGTCCCATCTTCGGTGACGTTGAAGGCGATCACGGCATACCCCTGCTTTCGCGTTTGTGCCTGATCCTCGGGATAGAATGGCGCGTAGCCATTCACGAATTTCGGAGCCGTGTCGTAAGCGCTGGAAGGAGTCGCCACCTTTAGGAAAGCTGCGACTTGGCGCTTAGGCATCGGGCTGCCTTCAATTGCCGGGAAGGAAGGGGAAGTGCAACCGCAAACAAAAATGCCGATCAGTCCGCACGCCAGCTTGATTGCCGGATCGTGCGCTCGCCTCAGATTTGAAGCAGACGACATGATCAACTCAGTCATTATTGCTGATTGCGACTGTCAAAATAAAGCAAAACAAAGGCAATGCCCAGCAGCGGTCGCATCAATCCCTGCCAAATCCCGAGCGCGAAGCCGAGAAGATCAAAACCGCGAGCGGCTGAGGCGGCTTTCAGTGTTTGCATCAGCGTTTCCGGATTCTGGGTCACGGCAATTTCGTGAAAATACGCGCGAACCATCGGCCAGGCTGGTCCGATGCCCAGTGCAAAGACGAATGCAAACCAGGCTGACGCGATGAATATTCCGCGCCAGAGTGGCCTCTGATACCAGGGGAGGTTACCGCCGCTTCGCGCTAATTCCTTGCTCCGTCGCAGCGTGTTTGCGACTTCCAGGCCGTCGAGGACAGCGAATTGAGGCCAAAACAAAAAATTCACGAAGAGCCTTCCGATGATCCAAACCCAAAAGGCAAGTAGAAGCAAAGCGACAAAGATGAACATGAGGGACGGACCGCCGGAAATGATCATGACGATCAGTCCCAAGAGTAATACGGTCCAAAAAAAGTAGGTCCCATAGACAAAGAGACATAAGAGAGCCATGCGTGGCCAAAATTTTACCGCGCGGTTCAGAAGCTCAAAAAATCCAATGCGCCGGCCGACAGCCAGTTCGGCGGAAAGGATCTGGATGCCGGCCACATAAATTGGCCAAAGAGCGAGACTGAGTAACAGCATGCAAAATGCAAAACCGCCTGCGAGAAGCGCGCGAAAATCCAAGTCGGCGTTCGCTGATGTTTCGACTGCGACGCTTGTGAGCTGTGAGCAAATCGAAGGAACGATGACCAGGAGAGAGAGACATAAAAACTGGGGAAGGCCTTTCGCATAAATGCGGAAAGTGTCTCCCCACAGGGAACCGTTGGTGGCGACAGACGGTGCTGGTTCAGGCAAAGAGGCCGGCGGTGGAACGGATTCGAAGAGCCCGGGAATTTCGGCCGCCGTAATCCACACATCCAGATCCGCCCGGCGCGCATCGTTCGCCGCCAGGACGCGTCCTTCGCGTCGCCATTCATCGAGGACCGCGGGATCGGCCGGTCCGTATTCTTTCCCTTCCACACGAATGATCCATTCTTCGGACATAGTAGTGAACCGATCATCCGGCATTTAGCATCCGGAATCCAGCATGGGATTGTCGGCGAACGCGCTTTGAAATCCTGCCAAACCAGTTAATCCTTTTGCCAGCATGAAGCTTCTCCTGATTGACGGACACTATTATGTGTATCGCTCCTTCTTCGCGATCCAGAACTTGTCGAATTCCCGAGGTGAACCG
>JBEEGU010000327.1:0-4830 GCA_041167025.1 Verrucomicrobiota bacterium | reverse complement strand
GCGACCGGATTCTTCCATCGCACTCCACTTACCTCTATGCACTCACGTTTCCTTATTAGTCTCGGTCTCACGATCGTCATTGTCGCTCACGCCCACAGCCAAAGTGCCCCGACGCCGACGGTCGATGAGTTGGTTGCAAAAAATATTGAAGCCAAAGGGGGGGCGTCTGCGATCAGTTCGGTGAAATCGCTCCGCCTAACGGGTAAGCTGTTGGTCAATCAAGGCCAAGTCCAGTTTGCTTACCTGCAAACGAAGGCACTGCCGGGTGAAGTTCGAACCGAAGCTACCCTCCAGGGCATGACTTTGATTCAAGCTTACGACGGCAAGGACGGCTGGAAAGTATCGCCGTTTCAAGGGCGCAAAGATCCGGAGAAGATGTCGACCGACGATTGCAAGTCACTCATTGAAGATGCCGAAATCGGCGGACCACTGATCGATTGGAAGACCAAGGGAAGCACGGTTTCTTATCTCGGGACTGAAGATGTGGACGGCACGCCGGCTCACAAATTGAAAGTCGTGCGTAAGAATGGGGATGTGAATTTCGTCTACCTCGATCCCGAGCACTTTCTCGACATTCGAATTTTGAGCCAACGCGTCGAACAGGGCGCACAGATCGAAGTCGAGACCGACTTGGGCGACTACGAGAAAATTGGCGGAATGTTCGTTCCGTTCTCCATCGAATCCGGTCCAAGGAATTCCCCCGATAAACAAAAAATCGTGTTGGACAAGGTTGAAGCCAACGTCCCGGTGGACGCCGCCGTGTTTCAATTTCCGGCCGCGGCTTCCAAGAAATAAAACTTTATGCGTCTTCTCAAATTCATTTTCCTTTTAGTCGTCGCCGCGGCGGCCGTCGTCCGCGCGGAACAACCCGCTGCATATAACTCCGCCACCATTTCGGGTTTGAACGCCCGCAACATCGGCTCCGCGACAATGAGCGGTCGTGTTTCTGCGATCGCAGCTACGCATGAACCTTCGGGCAAAATTACAATGTTTGTTGGAGCAGCCAGCGGCGGCGTCTGGAAGTCCGACGACAGCGGAACGCGATACAAGCCCGTGTTCGATGACCAGCCTGTGCAATCAATTGGGGCGATCGCGCTCGATCCAAAGAACACGAAAAATGTTTGGGTCGGTACCGGCGAATCATGGACGCGCAATAGCGTGTCCGTCGGAAACGGAATGTATAAGTCGACGGACGGCGGTGAGACGTGGACTCCCGCGGGTTTGGAAAAGTCCGAACGCATCTCGAAGATCGTGGTCAGCCCGACGAACGGCGACACCGCTTTTGCCTGTGTGCCGGGGCCACTTTGGAGCGATTCGCCAGACCGCGGTTTATATAAGACGACTGATGGTGGTAAGACGTGGAACCTCGTCCTCAAAGGGTCGAACCTCTCGACCGGTTGTTCCACCATTGCCTTGGATCCGGCGGATCCTAACAAAATGTTCGCGGGCCTGTGGGACTTCCGGCGCAAAGGCTGGACCTTCCGGTCCGGGGGCGATGGACCCGATAAAGCGTCCGGCAGCGGATTCTTTCGCTCGGCTGATGGCGGGAATACCTGGACTGAAATCACCCCGGAAAACAGCAAAGGCTTTCCGAAAAAGCCGTATGGACGGCTGGCGGTGGCGATAGCTCCTTCCAATGCGAAACGGGTTTACGCCTTTGTCGAATCACCGGATAGCGCGCTCTATGTTTCCGACGACGGGGGTCAGACCTGGGATCGGCGCGATAAGAGTAACTGGATGGTGTGGCGCCCCTTTTATTTCGCCAATCTGATCGTAGATCCAAAGAATCCCGATCGCGTTTTCAAGACTGATGGAGCGTTAATCATGAGCGAAGACGCCGGAAAGAGTTTTGCGACGGTTGGGGGTTTCCAGGGTGCGCACGGGGACGTGCACGATGTTTGGATTGATCCAAGCAATCCCCAAACCGTGTTCTCCGGGGACGATGGCGGAATGTGGTATTCCTACAACGGCGGCAGTAAGTGGTGGAAATCCGAGAACCTGCCAATTTCGCAGTTCTACCACGTCAGCGTAGACGATCACGATCCGTATCGGGTATACGGCGGATTGCAGGATAATAGTTGCTGGGTCGGCGAGTCGGAATACCCGGGCGGCATCACCAACGCGCAGTGGGAAAACCTCTACAACGGCGACGGCTTTCACACTTTTCCGGATCCGGCAGATCCCGATTATGTTTATGCCGAGTACCAGGGCGGCACGCTGGCGCGTGTCAATCGTTACACACACGAAGCGCGCAACATTCAGCCGAAACCGAACTACAAAGAAAAGCTGCGCTTCAATTGGAACACGCCGATGGCGTCGTCACCAACCGACAAAGGAACTATCTACATCGGCGCGCAATTCCTTTTCCGCTCACGCGATCACGGTCAGACTTGGGAGCGCATTTCTCCCGACCTAACCACGAACGATCCGGAGAAGCAGAAGCAGGAGCAATCCGGCGGCGTAACCATCGACAATTCCGCGGCGGAAATGCATACGTCGATTTACGGGATCAGCGAGTCGCCCAAAGACAAGTCGGTGATCTGGGCGGGAACCGATGACGGGAATCTTCAACTCACGCGCGATGGGGGCAAGACCTGGAACAATGTCGTAGCTAACGTAACCGGGTTGCCAAAGAATTCCTGGGTCAGCTGGGTCCAGGGGAGCAACTTTGATCCTGCTACTGCTTACGCCGCGTTCGATCGGCATACTGTTGGGGATCTTGCGCCCTACGTCTATCGCACCACAGATTTTGGCGCTACCTGGACTGCACTGGCCACACCGCAGGAAAGCAAAGGCGTCCGTGGTTATGCCCACGTCATTAAGGAAGACCTTTTGCAGCCGAACCTGCTTTTTCTCGGCACCGAGTTTGGTCTTTATGTATCGGTCGACAGCGGCAAAGCGTGGGCGCAATTCAAGGGCAGCCGTTTTCCGACAGTAGCCGTTCGCGATTTCGCGATTCAGCCGAGGCAGAATGACCTCGTCCTCGCCACCCATGGCCGCGGTATCTGGATTATTGATGACATCACTCCGCTGCGCGCACTTACGCCGGAGATGCTCGCCCAGGACGGAGCTTTTATCTCAACGCGCCAAGTGCAACAGCGAATCCAGGGTAACGGCGGCTGGGCAAACGGCGATGCGGTTTTTGTCGGGGATAATCCGCCGGATGGTGCGGTCATTACCTACTATCAAAAATCGCGGCATTTGTTTGGCAAACTAAAGCTGGAGGTTTTGGATGCCTCCGGCCGAGTAGTGGATGAGTTGCCTGCGAGCAAACGCCCGGGACTAAATCGTGTGACCTGGAGCATGACAGAAAAACCGCCCCGCGTTCCGCCTGCAGCGCAAATTGCGTTTGCCGGCATCAGGGGCGCGCGCGTCTTGCCGGGTGTTTATACCGTGCGTATGACGAAAGCTGGAAAAGTTTCTGAGACTAAGCTCACGATTGGGTTGGATAAGCGCGCGAAGTTCGCCGAAGCCGACCGCAAGGCGCAATTTGATGCAGCCATGAATGTGCGCGCACTTTTCGACGACGAAAGCGCATTGATGGATCGGATCCTTACGCTGCGCGGGGGACTGGCCAAGGCACATGCCGCAACATCCGATTCAGACCCGTTAGGTAAACGGATCACGGATTTTGATGAAAAAGTGGACGCGGTCCGTAAACAAATCGTGGCCACCACAGAGGGTGGCGCAATCACCGGCGAGGAACGCCTGCGCGAGCATACAGATCAACTTTATGGCGCAATCCTCAGCTTCGAAGGAAAACCTGCTGATTATCAGATCGCAAATCTCGACGCGCTCCGACGCGAATTGAACGATGTGACGAAAGAGTTCGAGCAATTGAACACCAAAGAGTTATCTGATTTGAATGAGGCCCTGAAAGCCAAGGGACAGCCGCCGGTCACGGCCGCACCGGAGAAAGTCGCGGTCAATGAAGTTCCGTTGGGCGGCGGCACGGTTTCGACTCATTCGGGTGATCCCGATCAAGCCGTGAGCCATTCAGTTCTGCCGGAAACGTTCCGCCTCTTGCATTAAGATACTTGGGAGCGAGATCCGATCTCAAGATGCGGCCGGGCGTTCAAGATCTGCAGTCATCGTGGAAAAAGGCGATTCGTTCCTGAACTGAGTTGTAGTCGCGACGGCAAAAACGAGTCGCAAGGGACGCGAGCTGCCCTGCTTTCCGGCATGAACACGGCCTGCGGCTGATCCGAGACCGCGAATTGCGCCATCATTTTGGCGTTAAAATCCAGGGAAATATCCTCTGGCATGATAATCATTGCTTTTGTTAGACTGCCCGCTGCCATCGAGATGCCTGGAGAGACCAGGCCGATTTCCTGGATTAAAACCATGAGAAAAACCGCCTTGTTTAAGTCAGTCTTCTTTAGACCACGAGTCCAGGTTGGCCTCTCTCTTTGTTCATTTGCAGCCATACTATGTGTATTGAGTTTTGCCTTGCCCGAGACCGCGCCCAAGGCTGGGCCTCGGCTTGGGGTGGAGAAACTGCGATTTGCAGCAAAACCCTCCTTGCCCGTCTATCGACCTACCCTTTCTGATCGAGATTCCCGGTCCCTGGCTGTAACGACCGCCTCGAATAGTCCCACTTTTGGCCATCCGGTTATCAGCGGGATCGGAGGAACCGGATTTGAAGAATCAATTCGCATCGATCCCACTAATCCGAATCGCATTTACACAAGCGCACCCGGCACTGCATCCGCCGACACCAGCTGGATTTGGCATTCGCTCGATGGCGGCAGGACATTCAAGTGGGTGGTGGGGGCAACGCCCCTCGAAGGCAAAGCGACGACGTGTCACGGCGGTGGTGACACCGAAATT
>JBEEGU010000326.1:0-5033 GCA_041167025.1 Verrucomicrobiota bacterium | reverse complement strand
CGCCGCGATTTCACGATCAATGGAATGTTTTACGATCCGGAGGCGGAAGAATTGATCGATTTTGTGGGTGGTCGCGCCGATATCGAGGCGAAACTCGTACGGGCGATTGGAGACCCGGCGCAGCGTTTCTCGGAGGATCGCCTGCGGATGTTACGCGCGGTGCGTTTCGGCACCGTTCTCGATTACGAGATTGAACCGCTGACTTGGGATGCGCTGGTTGCGAATGCACGCTCGATCCAGGAAATTAGTGCGGAACGAGTAAGAGAAGAAATCGTCCGCATATTTCTTTCGCCACATCGTGTGCGCGGCTGGGATCTCCTCGACCAAAGTGGGTTGATGGATGCGATCCTGCCGGAGCTGGCAGCGATGAAGGGCTGTGCCCAACCCGAACAGTTCCATCCTGAAGGGGATGTTTTTCAACATACCCGTTTGATGCTGCAACTGCTCCCGGAGCAGGTCCCGCTGCCGCTCGTTCTTTCAGTCTTGTTTCACGATGTAGGCAAGCCGCTCACTTCAACGGTCGACGAAGCCGGCCGTATTCGTTTTAATGGACATGATCGCGTCGGCGCAGAGGTGGCAGAACAGATCATGGAGCGACTGCGATTTTCGCGCGCTGAAATCGATGCAACGGTCGAGATGGTTCGTCAGCACATGGTTTTCAAAGACGTCCCGAATATGCGCGTGGCAAAATTGAAGCGGTTCATGGCACGACCGACGTTTGGCGAGGAACTCGAGCTCCATCGAGTCGATTGCGCCAGCAGTCACGGGATGATGGAGAATTACGATTTTCTATTGCGAAAGCGCGAAGAATTTGCCAACGAACCGATCATTCCTCCGCCCCTCGTGCGCGGCGACGATCTCATTGCCCTCGGGTTGAAACCGAGCCCAAGGTTCGGAGAAATTCTCGAAGCGGTCGAGACGCGGCAACTGGAAGGCACATTGCGCGACCGCGAGGAAGCTCTTGCCTGGGTGAAACGAGAATACGCCGGCGCGAGTGGCGACCGCTAAAATCTTCGGACAGGGAAGTAATTGGCCCAACGCTCGGCCTCGAATTGGCGTCCGCTTTGCTCGCGATCAGTTGACATCCAAGATCAAACGTCGAAATCTCGAACACCGATGAGAATCTTAATGATCAGCGCCGAGGGCCCGCCTTTGCAGCGAACCGGTGCGCTGATCGATGTCATGAACGCATTGCCGCGTCATCTCCGCGGACGCGGACATGAGGTCAGCGTTGTTCTGCCATTTTATCGCGAGATTCGGGAGGATGACTCTTTCAAGGCTGAAGATACCGGGATCACAGTTGACATTCGTGTCGGAGAAAAGGCCTACGTCGCCGAGTTCCTGGAGGGGCGGACTGAAAGTGGGGTCCAATTATTTTTGGTTCGATGCGATGCGTTTTTTGATCGCACGGGGATTTACGGAGAGCACGGCAAACCGTACGAAGATAATGCGGCCCGTTTTATTTTCTTCTGCAAAGCGGCGGTGGAACTGGCGCGTCGGCTAACGCCTTCCGTTCAGGTGTTGCACGTCCATGACTGGGCGGCCGCGCTCGTTCCGCTTCTGGTGCGCGCCTACCATTTACCCTTCGCCACCGTCCTGACCATTCATCATGTGGCCGAGCAGGGCAGCTTTTGGGGCCTTGATTTCAAGCTGACTAACTTGCACGAACGCTTCTTCACGCTTCGCGGCATCGAATTTTTCGGGCGAATGAATTTTTTGAAAGGTGGAATTCTTTTCGCCGATAGGATCACGACAGTGAGCGAGCATTACCGGCGCGAAATACTAACGCCTGAAGGCGGTTGTGGACTGGATGTCGTTTTGCGCGAAAACGCGCACAAGCTAAGCGCGATTTTGCACGGCGCGGATTACGACCGCTGGAATCCGGCGACCGACCGATACCTGCCTGCTCGCTACGACGTGACTAACCTCAGCGGCAAACAATTTTGCCGGGACGCTCTCATTGGCGGATTGGGATTGGCGCTGGCGCCCCGCGGTCCGGTATTTGGCATGGTCACGCGGGTCGTAGAAGAAAAAGGGTTCGATATCCTCATGCCGGTGCTCGACCGGTTGTTGAGCGACGACGTGCGCCTGATTATTCTCGGTGAAGGAGATGCCGGATATGAAACGGCGCTCGCAGTCGCAGCTCGGAAATTTCCCACCAAGTTTGTCTATCGGACGACTTTTGACGCCAAGCTTGCCCACGTCATCGAGGCGGGGATGGACATCAGCTTGATTCCGTCTCGGTTTGAGCCCTCCGGATTGACGGCAATGTACAGCTTGAAGTACGGCGCCCTGCCCGTGGCGCAAGCCACTGGCGGCATTCAGGAAATTCTGGAGGATCATGATCCGACGCTGAACCGGGGTTACAGTTTCTTGTGCTATGAATATTCGAGCGACGCGTTTTGGGATTCAATTAAGCGAGCGCGCAAAATTTTTGGCGACCAGGTGCTGTGGACGACCCTGATGGGACGTGCCATGGCGCGTAATTTCTCCTGGGACACCTCAGCCGCACGTTACGAGCAGCTCTACAACGAACTGGTCGGCCCGGTTGAGGAAGCGGCGGCGTAACCGTTGAGTTTCCGCTCGTCGGCACCCAGCAGGCCCCGGTTCGCGCGGCCGAAAACTTTGATGCACCGAATAAACGCGGGGGGGCGACGTCAAATTGTGGCCATTAATAATAGAGTCCACCGATCGAAACCCATGCGATTTGAAACTGCACCGCTGATAGGAGGGACAAGTGCTTGCCAAGGGCAGGGGTTTGGTATCTCCTCGGCGGTCCCTCCTCAAGCTATGGTGACATCGCCGCGGTCGTTTTTAAAACCGATCCTTATTGGGTTGCTGGTCACGCTGGCGCAAATCGCTCTAGCGGTGGGGATTCTGGCGCCTGAAGGAGCGCTCTCCTACCGCTATTCAACTCTGCTCCAGCACGATAGTTATTGGTTCATGAACATCCTGAATCGCGGTTACCAAACGACCGTGCCACCGATCAACCATAAGGTGATGGAAGTATCAAACGTGGCCTTTTTCCCGGCTTATCCCACCATCGCAGCGGCGCTCCGTTACGGCCTGGGAATCGAAACGGGTAACGCATTGCTCATCACCGCCCAAGCTGCGACTTGGGGGTTCTGGAGCTACTTTTTCCTGTTTTGCGAGCGCTGGAATCTTTCGCCCGGACTCCAAGTTCTCGGTGCGCTCTCGATTGTTTCACATCCCGCAGCTTTTTTTCTCATTGCAGGATATTCCGAATCCCTGTTTCTGGCAGCGCTTCTCGGTTTCATCTATTGGAGCGACGCAAAAGGCGGCGGGGCCAAGGTTTCGGCTGCTTTACATGGGATGGTGATGTCGGCGACACGGATTGTCGGAATCCCCTGCGCGGCCTACCCCGTTATCCGTTCTCTCTTTCAGAGAGGTTCCAATCCGATCCGACGGCCCCTCGCATGGATAAAAGCGAATGTTGGTACGATCGCTCTCATGATGATCTCGACCCTCGGGGCGGGCTTGTTCTTTCTCTATTGCCAGCTGCGATGGGGGCGCTGGGATATTTACATGCTTACGCAATCAGCCGGCTGGGGGATAACCCCCGATTATCTGGCGGTCTTCAAACCCGCGAGTTATCGGTGGGTCATTCCGGCGCTAAACAATCCGACGGAATCGAGCCAATTGGCGATGACTTTGGGTGGCCTGATCTTTCTACTGGTTGGCATGTGTGAACTGTTACCTGCGATCCGACGTCGTACCGAATGGACCAGTCGCATCGGCATCTACTTTTGCGCCACCATCATCTATTTCATCTCGGTTAGCGGTGTCGCCTGCGTCGAAATGGAGAGCATGCTGCGTTATCAATTTTGCGTCCATGCGTTAATCGTGCTGGCGTTGTTGCATTTTTTGCGTCAATTTCGCGCCCCGCCAGTGCCTCTTCGAGCACTCGCGGTGGTGGCAGTGGCGCTGGGCAGCGCTGCCGGGCTAAGCGTACAGGGTTGGTACGTCTGGAATTTTACCAGGGGAAATTGGGTTGCGTAACAAAACATGAAAACACACGTAGCAATCATCGGGGCGGGGCCGGCGGGGTTGACCGCCGCCTACCTCTTGTCCAAAAACGAGGTGGAGGTCACTGTCTTGGAAGCGGATTCAACTTATGTGGGGGGAATCTCCCGAACCGCCACTTACAAAGGATTTCACTTTGATATCGGAGGGCACCGATTTTTTTCGAAATCGAAAGCGGTCGAGGATTTCTGGAGCGAAATTTTGCCCGACGACATGCTCATCCGGCCACGTTCATCGCGTATTTTTTACGACGGAAAATTCTTTTCTTATCCTCTGAAGGCTGTTGAGGCGCTGCTCAAACTTGGGATCATCAGGTCGATCCTCTGCGTTTTGTCCTGGCTCAAGGCGAAGATGTTCCCGGTGCCCAACCCGGACAACTTCGAGGATTGGGTGACCAACCAGTTCGGGAAACGTCTCTTCAACACTTTCTTTAAGAGTTACACCGAGAAGGTTTGGGGGATGAACTGCAAAGACATTTCGGCGGACTGGGCTGCCCAGCGCATCAAGGGCCTTTCGTTAGGCAGCGCGATCAGGAACGCGCTTCTGCCGCAACGTCAGCCGAAGGATCGCAGCAAAGTGATCAAGACATTGATCAATTCGTTCCGCTATCCGCGTAAAGGCCCGGGTATGATGTGGGAAGCTTGCGCTGAGAAAACAAAGGCGATGGGCGGGCAGATCGAAATGGGCTGCAAGGTCGTGGCTTGCGATTATGACACCGTCAACGAAACATGGTCTCTCCAGTTCAAGGATCCAACCGGCAATTTGCAGACGCTCGAGGCCCAGCACGTCATCTCTTCAGCTCCCATGCGCGAGCTTGTCCGCGGAATTCGGCCCGCTGTTTCAGAAGACGCGAAACGCGCCGCGGATTCCCTGAAGTATCGTGACTTCATTACCGTCATGCTGATTTTGAAGAACCGCGACGCTTTCCATGATAACTGGATCTACATTCACGACCCAAGCGTCAAAGTCGGGCGGGTGCAAAACTTCCG
>JBEEGU010000325.1:0-6665 GCA_041167025.1 Verrucomicrobiota bacterium | reverse complement strand
CAGGCTTTCGGCTGGATCGTCGGCATCGTCTTCCTCCTCCTTCTTCTGAGCGCTGCCAATACCGCGATCGTCGCGATGATCGGTCTCCTTTACATGACAGCACGCGACGGTGAGATGCCTCAGCAATTCAAACGTCTCAATCGACATGGCGTTCCCTTGTATCCACTTCTCATCGCCGTCGGTCTTCCTGCGATCGTGCTGTTGCTGGCGACAAATTTCGAGGCCCTGGCCGGATTATACGCGATCGGTGTCGTCGGCGCGATCACGGTCAATCTCGGTTCGTGCTGCTTCAATCGCTCGATCGGATTTACCTGGTATGACCGCCTTTTGTTCGGCATCACCTTCACGATTCTTTTCCTCGTTGAGATCACACTGGCGCATACCAAACCCGATGCGCTCTTTTTCGTCGTCTGCGTCCTCGGAGTCGGTCTGGCCGTGCGCGCCTACACCCAAAAAAGGCAAGGCCTAACGACTCTTACCGTTCACAAAACTGTGGCGGAAATGGTTTCTCCGGATCTTGTGGCTAAAATGCAGCCGCGGCTGGAAGAGGGCCAGAAAATCATGGTCGCGGCCCGTGGCATAACTCCCGTGCTGCGTTTTGCCCTGGATGAGGCGCAACTCCGCAAAGCGACATTATTCGTGCTTTTTGTGAAAGAGATCGCCGTCTATTACGCGGGAGGGCCGACCATTCCAGCCCGGCCCAAATGGCAGGACGATCACGAAGCGAATGCCATCATGTCATTGATGATGAAACTGGGTGCGGAACGAGGGATCTGCGTGTTGCCCGTTTACGCAATTAGCGAAGATACTGCTTCAACTATACTTGATCTGTCGGCTACCATGGGTGTCGACTACCTGATTATTGGCGCCTCACAACGTCCGGCCTTGGCCAAGCTGCTCCGCGGCAGCGTGGCCACGAACGTGGCCCAACAACTGCCCGATTCGATCCAGCTCGTTATCTTTGGCTGATTCAATTTCCGAATTGGACGTTCCTCCTTCGCTGTCGCTACGGCGAGACAAGTGGACGGCCGCCTCGCCGAAGCTTGCGTAGGCGGGTTGAGCATTGAACGTTGCTCCCATCTTATGACACGGCCAAAAGTCCTCATTGCCGATTCCATCTCTCCCCGAGGAGTCGAGGAGTTATCTCGCGATAACGCCCTTGATGTCATGGTCAAGACTGGGTTGAGCGAGCCCGAACTGCTGAAAATCATCCCGGAAACGAGCGCGATCATTGTTCGGAGCGAGACAAAAATCACAGCCGAAATTCTTAACGCCGGGAAAAATTTGCGCGTCGTCGGCCGAGCGGGCGTCGGTGTTGATAATGTCGACGTGGAGACTGCCACGCGTCGCGGCATCGTCGTGCTGAACGCGCCCGGCGGCAATACCGTCTCCACCGCCGAACATGCATTTTCGCTTTTGCTTTGCGTGGCGAGAAAAATTCCCCAGGCCGATGCCAGCGTGCGCAGCGGTAGTTGGAACCGCACGAACTTCCAAGGTGTGGAACTTTACGACAAGACTCTCGGAGTCATTGGCATGGGCCGGATCGGGAGCGAGTTGAGCCGGCGCGCGATTGCGTTTGGGATGCGGGTGATGGCTTATGATCCCTATCTTTCGGCCGCGCGCGCGCGCAGTTTACAGGTGCAATTGGTCGAGGAACTCGATGATCTTCTGACCAGCGCCGATTTCATTTCCCTGCACACACCGCTCACCACGGAAACCCGGCATCTCCTTGACGCTGCGCGTTTGGAAAAAATGAAACGTGGAGTGCGGATCATCAATTGTGCGCGCGGCGGCCTGATTGATGAAACCGCATTGGTCGATGCACTGAATTCCGGCCAGGTGGCGGTGGCTGCCCTGGATGTTTTTGAAAACGAACCGCTGCCGCTCGATTCACCGCTGCGAGGCGAGGCGAACCTTGTCCTTACTCCGCATCTCGGCGCGTCCACCGCCGAAGCGCAGGAAAGTGTCGGCATCGAGATCGCCCAGTCCGTGCGTGCCGCGCTTCTGGAGGGGACCATTCGCAACGCCCTCAATATGCCGAACCTCGACGCGAAAACACTCGCGATTATCGGCCCGCATCTGCACTTTGGCGAAAAACTCGGCCGGTTTTTGTCGCAGGTTGCCCCGCGACGCGTCGAAACGCTCAATATTAATTACAGCGGGAAAGTGAATGAAGTCGATACCGCCGCCATTACCCGGGCTGTACTCAAAGGGTTCTTGCAAATCGCAGGCGGCATAGAAATCAACGAAGTAAATGCCCCCGCCTTTGCTGAGAGTCTCGGTCTCAAAGTCACGGAAACCCGGTTGGGCGCTGCCGGTGATTACACTGACATGTTGGAATTGTCTGCCGCAGCGCACGGGAAACAGGTGTCAGTGGGCGGCGCATTTTTTGGCGCGACGCCACGCATCGTGAGCGTAAACAGCCGCCCGGTAGAGGCTCGGCCGCACGGCGTGGTTCTCGTCCTGGAGAATACCGACCGGCCCGGCATGGTTGGGCGGATCGGCTCGCTCCTCGGGGATAACGGGGTAAATATTGCCACAATGTCCCTCAGCCGGAACCAAGAAGGCGGCACCGCACTAACCGTCTTGAATCTCGACACCACGCCGAGCCCCGATCTGCTCGCGAAGATTCGCGCCAGTGAAGACATTCACTCCGCGCAAGTGATCGAGCTTTAGTAATCCTTGTCTCAACTTCCTTCAGGATTATGCCAAATCACGTTCTTGCCGTCTGGCGTTAAATCCGATAAAACGCTGCTCATATGGATTGGAGCGTTCATTCTATTTTTTGGGTATTGGTTATCGGCCTCGTGGTTGGAGCCATCGCGAAACTGTTGATGCCCGGAAAAGATCCCGGTGGTTGCATCATTACCATCTTGCTCGGCATCGCGGGCGCCTTTGTTGGTACCTGGCTGGGCCGGCTTTTTACTGGAAACGAGACCTATCAAGCGCGCTGGATCATGTCGATCGTCGGCGCCATGCTCTTGCTCTTAATCTATCGGCTGATCTTCCGGCGCAGACCTTAGGCGAAAACTGGAGGGAGGAGCTCGTCTCGTCCTTACCATCGCCGCTTTCGAGGTGGTTGTGCCAATCACCTATTTCACAAACGCAACGCAACAGACACTGCGCTCTCGTAGAGATCGCGCCTCCATTGCGGAAAAAAACCGGGGCTTGAGAGCTGAACGGGTTGAGGAACAGTCCAGGATGGCCGCGCCGAAAAAAATTTGGATCATTCTCGCGTTTGCGGCGGTCTATTTGATTTGGGGTTCGACCTATATCGCGATCCTTTTCGCGATTCAATCCATTCCGCCATTTCTGATGGCCGGTATGCGATTTTTGATTGCCGGACTAATCATGTACGCGATTGCCCGGATCGGAGGCGCGCTGAAACCTAACCTCACGAGCTGGAAAAGTGCGCTCATTGTCGGCGCGTGCTTGTTGTTTTTTGGGAACGGCGGCGTGACCATTGCGGAAAAATGGGTCCCCACTGGATTGGCTGCGCTACTAGTCGCGACGGTACCTATCTACATCGCGCTCCTCAGTTGGATTACCGGCAGCGCTCCGCGACCAACACCGCTCGTTTGGCTCGGACTGATTGGTGGATTTATCGGTGTCGCCCTATTGGTTGGCCCCGCATTTACGGTTTCTTCGCCCGGCGCAACCAATCATCTGGCCTTGGGGATGTCTATCTTACTGATTGGATCGCTTCTTTGGTCGGCTGGGTCGCTCTACTCACGCAAGGCCAAGCATTCGCCATCGTTGATTCTGGCAGCCGGCCAGCAAATGATCTGCGGCGGAATGTTGCTCGCGGCGGCGGGTTTCGCAATTGGCGAACCCCACGGGTTTAATACCCGCAATGTCACATGGCTGTCGCTGGGTGCATTCGCCTATCTGGTATTCATTGGTGCCCTCATCGGATACACCGCTTATTTCTATCTGTTGCGTCACTGTGACCCGGCGAAGGTAGCAACCTACGCCTATGTCAATCCGGTCGTAGCTATCTTGCTCGGCACCGCTTTTGCCGGCGAACATCTGACTTTGCGCACAATGCTTGGCGCAGGATTGATTATTGGATCGGTCGCGGTTGTAATTACCGCTCAGCAAATGAAGACAAAGGCCACCCGAGATGTATCAACCATGGTGGCATCAGTTGATTGCGCAAGATGACTGAAATCAAAACATCGGACGGCGCAAAAAGTCGCGGCGAAACTATCGAAGTCATCCAGCGTAATTGGCGCGCGGAGGTGGAGACAGCCCGGGTCTATCGCGATCTCGCCGAGCGGGAGAAAGACGAAAAACGAAAAGGGATTCTTTTGCGAATGGCCGAGGCGGAGGAACGGCACGCTTCCCGTTGGGAGCAAAAGCTGCAGGACATGGGCGAGCCGATCCCGCACCTGACGGACACCCCATGGACTCGTTTTAAGCGACGATTCACCCGGTCACTCGGAACTGACATCGCCATCCGCCGGATGGAGGCGGCCGAAGAAAAACACGAGAAAGAATTCAGCTCGCAACGTGAACGTGCCCTGTCACAGGAACATGACGTGCAGGAGTTTTTGCGCACCAGCGCGCTGGAGGAGAAGGCGCACGCGCGCGCGCTGAATGCAATGACCGGGCCGCCCAACCCGAAAAGCGTGCTCGACACCATCTTGAAACGCGAACGTTGGCATGGCCGTGGCGGAAGCTGGGTCGCGGACGCAATTTACGGTGTGAACGACGGACTCGGCGCAGTTTTCGGAATCGTTTCGGGTGTTGCCGGCGCCACCAACAATCAACAGCATTTCATTCTCGTCTCCGGGCTTGCCGGCATGATCGCCTCTTCCCTGTCAATGGGTGCCGGCGCCTACCTGGCCGTGAAGAGCGAGAGCGAAGTTTACGAAGCCGAGATCGCGCGTGAAAAAGCCGAGGTAGAAGAGAATCCGGAAGAAGAGATCGAAGAGATGTCGCTCTTCTATCAGTTGCAGGGGTTCAGCCCGGAGGAATCACAAAAAATGGCGGAGCGCCTGGCGCAGGACCCGGATCAACTCGTCCAGGCGATGGCGCAAAGCGAGCTCGGGCTGTCCGAACACCGGTTCCCCAGTCCCTGGAAATCTTCTGCGTCCGCCGCTATCTCCACGGCCATCGGTGCGTTCATTCCGATTATTCCGTTTTTTTTCATGCGCGGCCTCCAGGCGGTGATTGCGGCGTTTGCGGTTAGCATCGTTGCCCATTTCGCTGTTGGCGCAGTCAAATCTCTCATCACCCTGCGATCGTGGTGGGCGTCCGGCATCGAGATGACCATGGTTGGCATCATTGAGGCTGCAGTGACCTACGGTCTCGGTCTCGGGTTTGGCGCCCTGGGCTAGATAAGGCTGACGTTAGACCGGACGAACCGGCGAGTCCGCGAAAAGCGCCGTCCACATTGAGATGGCAAAAATTGTCGCAGGCCAGCCTGAAAGAGAGCCGACATCCCACTGCATTCTGCCCGAGACGGCGATGGCAACTTCAACGCCGAAAAGCGGACTTGATTTGAAAAAGGCTACTTAAGTTACCCATCATGCCGGGCTTATCGGCTCGAAATAAGGTGAACGATCTCGGAAGACTTGCTGTGGCTTCTCGCATACCAGCGGGCCGGACGCAGCAGATCATCCTCACCGCTGCGGAAAAGCAAGAACCTATGATCCATACACTTACCCGGTGGAACAGCTGCATGTCGGCTATTTATCTTGTCTAGAATCAACAAAATACCCTGATCGTCACCCCAGATGATTCCGATTAGAGACTCCGTTCCAAATCGCTCGGTGCCAATAGCCACTCGAGCGTTGATTCTTGTCAATGTCATTGTGTTTTTCTTCGAACTGGCGATGCCACGCGCTTCGATTGATCCACTCTTTTATTTGTTCGGCCTGGTTCCGGCACGTTTCACCCATCCCGACTGGGCAATCGCGGTTGGCTTTCCGGCCGATCATTTTTGGCCGCTTCTAACGCACCAATTCCTGCATGCCGGATGGTTCCATATCCTGGCCAATATGTGGACCCTTTGGATTTTCGGCGACAACGTCGAGGACAGAATGGGTCCAATCCGCTTTATCATTTTTTATTTGCTCTGCGGTACTGCCGCAGGACTCACCCACTTGTATACGAATCCGGATTCAACGGTTCCGTCCGTCGGCGCATCCGGCGCGATTGCCGGAGTCCTGGGCGCTTATTTTCTCTTTTTCCCGACAGCACGCCTGGTCGTGCTGCTGCCGATCTTCTTTTTTCCCTTCTTCTTTGAAATCCCGGCCGTATTTTATCTCGCCCTCTGGTTTCTCACTCAATTGTTCAGCGGCACGATGGCACTAGCCGGACCCCAAGAGGTGGGTGGGATCGCCTGGTGGGCGCACATCGGCGGATTTATCGCTGGAATGCTGTTGTGCTGGTTGTTTGTCAGGAAGCCGGGACGCCGAATGCAGCACGACGAGTACGGCCCCGACTGGGCTTGGGAACCGCGTCGCCGTTAGGCAAAGAATATTATGGATATTTTTTGGTTGTTTTTCATGTTATCGGCGCTGCAGCTGGTCATCAGGCAACGTCTGCTCGAAGCGTCGCGCAAGCGATTGATTGCATTGATCGAGCGGGAACGGAAATCGCGCGTGGTCCTGCTCGTGCATCGCCAGGAAACGATGAGCCTTCTGGGGTTCCCGATG
>JBEEGU010000324.1:0-4540 GCA_041167025.1 Verrucomicrobiota bacterium | reverse complement strand
GGCCGGCCATCACGTTGGTGTCGACATACACCGGATATACCGGGTCGGTGATCGCAATTTTGTTTTGTGGTCCCAGGATATCGAGGATGAAGCCGCAGTCACACTTGGAGCCGTCAGACAAAAAAATCTCGTCGTCGGCAATCTCAATTCCGCGGGCGCGAAAATCGTTCTCGGCAATTTTCGATCTCACAAACTCGTAACCTTGTTCCGGGCCGTAACCGCGGAACGTCTCGCGCGTCCCCAGTTCCTCAACAGCGGCGCGCATTGCCTCAACTACCGCTTGCGGCAACGGTTCGGTCACATCGCCGATCCCGCACCGAATCAGACGCTTCGCGGCATCGGGGTGCTTATCGCAAAATTCCCGGACGCGGCGCGCGATTTCCGGAAACAAGTAACCGGCCTGCAGCTTGAGATAATTGTCGTTTAAGTATGCCACGCTCTTCCTCAGTTTTGTGCCCGTTGCCAAATCGTGTAAGCGGAATCAATCAGCGCCTCGACCACGACGGGACGAAAGTGCTGATTGCGCAGCCCACGCTCAAAGACCGGAGTTGGAACATAGTTCTTCACTTCTATGACATAGTCCGCTTGCGCCAGTTCTTCTTCCATGGACAACGGAAGGTCTGCCGGCCAGTTACCATTCACCGCATGCGCGTCCAGCTCAAAGAAAAGCGACCGTCCAATATATCCGCTGGCGCGATACGCCAGCGTCGGATCTTGCGGGCTAATGACTTTCTCGCCGGCATGCTGTCGCGCCAGAACCACCGTGGCGTCGTACTTCTCATCGCCGCATCGCGCGAACAAGAGCGACCGGTCTTTTCGTACCTGAACGAAAAAGGAAACAAGAATGACCAATGCCACGGCGCTCGCAGCCGCAAAACCACGCCGCGGAGGCAATGCCCCTATCCAATGTAAGATAGTGTCGAGTTTCAAAACCAGGAGCGCTGTCATCGCAAGATAGGCGTAGAGCAGCGAATTGTCGGAGCCGCCACTTTTGCAAGTCGTCCAGATTGAGACCGGGATCAAAACGATGATGGCAGACCAGACCCAGCGCTCGCGTTCGCTGACCGGACCGGACGAACGAAAGGCCGCGAGCAGGGCGGTAACGAAAATTGGAAAGGTCGCCAGGAGATAAAGCACGACGCGTGGAATCCGGCCGTAATACACTTTGATCGTGGCCGGAACCAGAACGAGACCGCTAAACAGTTGCGGCGCGAAAAAATAAATTACGATCAGAATAATCGCGACAACGCTCGCGGGAATCACCGACACCACCAGGCTCCGCCATCTGAGCGGCCGTTCCCAACCCAAAGTGTGAATAATGGGGATGAGCGCAAACGCAGCTGCCGTTTGTTTCATGAATGCGGCGCACAAAAATAACCCGACCGAGATCACAGGTCGCACCCGGGACTTATCTCGCCCAATCCAGAGATACAATCCGAGCATACCAAAAAGCGCCGCGGCACAATCGGGTTGGGCCGTGAAAAAGATTAGGTTCGTCCGAAAACTGATTCCCAGAAAAAGAAGGAATGCCAGGAACCACCACGCTCTGGATCCTTTTGGACACAAGATCGTGCTCAGAAATGCGGCAAGCGCCAACCCGAAAAACGAAAAGAGAACTCGCGCGCCGAGCAGATTGATTCCCACGACGCGAAAAATGCCGGCGAGCATGACGGTAAGCAGCGGCCCGTACATGTGGGTTGCGTGTCCTGTCTCGTAGATGGGCATTCCAGCATTCAATCGCACTGCTTCCATGGCGATTGCGGCCTCCCACGGATTAATAGGAAGCTGCTCGGACCACCGTGCAGCGGCGACACAGATAGTCGCGGTTGTAATAGCGATCGCAGCGACCCAAAATGGTATGCGCGAGAGACTAAGTTTTCCTGAGATTGTCATCCCGATGCCGGAGGGTCGTGACCGGGGGAGCGTTGACCTCACCGATCATTTGTTAGATCACGCGAGCTAGATTGTGTGATCCACGACTTTTTGTGGGGTCCTTCACTCCGTTCAGGATGACAAGCTCTCGGTTTATTCACATCGTCTACAAAGCGTTATCCCGCGCTTGTCATCCCGAGCGCCAGCGAGGGACCCCTCTTTTGTCCCTTGATCACACCGAAAACCTTGTGTGATCAGCGCCAGATTGTGGGGTCCTTCACTTCGTTCAGGATGACAGCGCGGAAGGATTGATGCCTGCCGGCCGAGTTCCGCGTACAGGCCGCTATTGTCCGTAATTCTTCGCCACCTCGGCCCAATTCACCACGTTCCACCACGCCTTGATGTAATCGGGGCGGCGGTTCTGGTAATTCAAGTAGTAGGCATGTTCCCATACGTCCACGCCAAGGATCGGTTTGTTCCCGTCCATCAGCGGGCTGTCCTGATTAGGCGTGGACATCACTTCCAGCTTTCCGTCCTTATTCTTAATTAACCACGCCCATCCGCTGCCGAACCGGCCCGCGCCCGCGGCAGCGAGCTTTTCCTTAAAGCCATCAAAACTGCCGAACGTCGCCTTAATATCATCGGCCAATTTGCCGGTCGGTTCACCGCCGGCCTTTGGACCCATAATTTTCCAGAAGAATGAATGATTGGCATGACCGCCGCCATTATTGCGCACCACCGTGCGGATATCTTCGGGCACAGCACTCAGATTGCTGATCAGATCCTCGACCGGTTTGTTCTCTAAATCGGGTTTCCCCTTTAGCGCGTTGTTAACGTTGGTGATGTAGGTTTGATGATGTTTCGTATGATGGATTTCCATCGTGCGTGCATCGATGTGCGGTTCCAGCGCATCATACGGATAAGGTAGTTTCGGAAGTTCGTAAGCCATAGTGCCGTTACGTTAGGCCTTGCTTCGCACCGGTCAATTGTCGATGCGTCCGCCTCGACGCGGGCCGCTACCCTTAATCAAGGAGCGGCGATTTCCAATCGTCGAACTAATGTAGAATGGCCTCCGGAAGCAGCCGCTCCCTGTTTGAGTGTCGACGTCTGTAAATCAGCTGCAGCGATAAACGCTGGGCGAATGACCCCGGCCGCTGCGGTAACTCGCGTAAGTGGCAAGAGCGAGCAGTGGGAAATTCTGCCGATACATGTCGTACTTTAAGTAGAATACGCCTGGAAAACCCGTCCCGGTGATTTGAGGCTCGCTCCAGGCACCATCCGGATTTTGCGAGCCGAGCAGATACCGTAACCCACGTTGAACGCTGGGCCGGTCCAGATCGCCGCAAGCACAAATCCCCATCATCGCCCACGCCGTTTGCGAAGCCGTGCTTTCGCCGATTCCTTTTGTCGCGGGATTCTCGTAGGTGGCGCAGGTCTCACCCCACCCTCCATCACTGTTCTGGCAGCTCTCCAGCCAATCCCGTCCGCGCAAGATCCAATCCTGCGTCATGTCCTGGTTGATCGCGCGCAGACCGCGCAAGACCTGCCACGTTCCGTAAATATAATTCACGCCCCAGCGCCCGTACCAGGATCCGTCGTCATCCTGCGTTTCGATCAAGTAGCGAATGGCGTCACGGACGCATTCAGTCCGCGAATCAAAACCAATGTACCCCAACAATTCCAGAGTGCGTGCGGTCAGGTCGCTACAGGTCGGATCAAGGATCGCGTTGTGGTCCGCGAACGGCATATCTTCGAGCCACGGCGTAGTGACGTCTTTGTCGAACGCGCCCCACCCTCCATCGCGGCATTGAAAACTCAGCTGCCAGCGCAGGGCCCGCTGGAAAAGTTGGTCAAGCGCCCACTGATCCTTCGGCTGCACCAGGCGTAGAGCCATCAGCACCATCGCCGTGTCATCGGTGTCCGGATAATAAACGTTGTTATACTCGAACGCCCACCCACTCGCCTCGGGATGCGGATTATTGGCCGCCCAGTCGCCCCGAATTCGCACTTCTTTTTCGATCAACCACTCCGCCGCGCGCCGCAGAGCCGGATGTTCCGAAGGAACTCCGGATTCAACCAGGGCAATAATATTAATCGCTGTGTCCCAGACCGGCGATAAACAGGGTTGAATTCGAAAGTCTTCCGGATCATCGACAAAAAGACCGGCGAAATCCTCCGTGGCTTTCGAGTAAATCGGATCGGTTTTCGAATATCCGAGGGTCCGAAGTGCAATCAAACAGTTTAGCATTGCCGGGAAAACGGTCGCCAATCCATCGCTTCCTTTACCGATGCGTTCCCGCATCCAGCGCTCTGCCTCTTCCAGCGCGCGTTGTCGCATCGGACGAAACCGTAGCGGATGCAGAAATTTCAGAACGTCGTCAACCCGCAGGAAAAAATTGCGCCAGGTAAAAAAGCGTTCGTCTCGCGGCAGAGTGAAATCTTTGTGTTCCGTGCCGAGCGGGTAGAGCTCGTGCAGCTGTTTGTCTCCAGGGAGGGTCCGGGTGGGTTTGAAGTGATTGATGATCGAGAGAGGCACGAGCATGGCCCGGCTCCAGGACGACATCTTGTAAATGTGAAATGGAGCCCACGTAGGCAGCAGAACCATTTCCACCGGAATAGTGGGCAGATACTTCCAGGGAAACTGTCCGAGTAACGCCAGATAAAGCTT
>JBEEGU010000323.1:0-4618 GCA_041167025.1 Verrucomicrobiota bacterium | reverse complement strand
ACATACGTCTCCAAATCTAACCAGCTCACGGTGAGGTCATCCCGTCGTGTCAGCAGACGATTGCGCACTCCGACGCGCCCGACTGTCCAGTTATCGATGGCATCAATCGATGTAAACTGTGGAAAATCGATCGGACGCAACTGTGTGGATGGTTGATAACGATCGAACTGCAAAATCGATTCCGGATTGGCCCCGTTTTCCGATACCCATGAAAAATTCGCAAACGGCTGAATGACATGACGAATGCCGTCGAGTCCCAGGACGCGGGTCTGAGCATCTTCCCATACGCGAGACAGTTTGAACGATGCTTCGACCCCGGCATTGACAACACTACGAGTCGTACTTCCACCTGGTACGATGGGATCCCGGTGCGTTGGATCAGGTAAGATGAAATCAGGAACAAGCGGATTGTCGCTTGGCGTAAAAATCGTTTTTCCAAGGTCGCGCGACTGAGTGTAGTAGGTCTCGCGAAAACCGGCTCGCGGTACTATCGAAAGCCATCCAAAGTAAGTATTGGGATACAGAAGTTGATGAAAAGTATCGAATCGGACCGAGCTATAATTTTCAAAGTCGGAACCGCTCGGGAACGTCCGGTGCAGGTTGGCCATTCCCGTCTCCCCTTCGTAAAAAATCGGACCGCTAAATAGGGCGACCCGCTTAATATCCAGAGTCACCTCTGGAAGCCGCTCGGTTTGATCGAAGAAGTTGTTAGCCTGAAAACGGGCGATGCCGGTCAACGTGTAAAATGAACTCGTCTTCGCTACAGCCACCACATCGTCAGGCACAGGATCGATGCGGAACTCGCTTTGATAAAAATCCTGCATTACGAACGGATCGCTTAGCTTCGTGATATCGATGATCCCGTAGATATCGTCCGTGAAGTTCGTCTGATTCTCCAAAGTTAGGCGGTAGCGCCCGGTAGGAACGCTGCCACGCGGCAAAGAAGTACGGTTAACGAGCGGGTTCTGATCTTGGATGTAGTAACTTTTGAAATTCGCCCAACTGCTATCGTCCTTCCCGTAATTGATGTCCGATTCGAAACCGATCGCCGGCCCGCGACGGGTCCGATAATCAAGCCGGAGCTTGCCTTTGATTTTTTCCGTGATCGGGAAAGTCACCGAAGTGAGAAGTGATGGCCCCCACGAACTGAGGAAAGCGGGAGAAACCGAAAAGCTGAAAGCATCGTCCAACGATTGGTAGACGTAAGGCCACCAGAAGATTGGGACGTCGTGGACGTAAAAGGTCACGTTCTGAAAGACGACGTAGTCTTTTTCATAAACTCGAACCGTGCGCGCCCGCAGATGGAAGCTGGGGTCAGGTGAGTCATGTGTTGTGAAAATACCATGCTCAATGTGATAGGCGTTCTCCGAGATCGAGGTGACTTTGTCTCCCGCAACAAAGTAGGGCTCGTAATCGCTCCGCATATGCTCGGCCGTGATCTTTTTCGACTCCGTGTTGTAGGTAGCCTGTTCCGCCAAATAAAGGCTCGTGTCCCGGTAGATGCGGACATTTCCGCGCACAAAAATGTCGTGGGTGTGGGAATTGTACTGGGCGAAATCGGCATAGATATCCGAGTCGCCGATGTGGATGGCGACGTTATCTCGCGCTGTGGCCAGCCCGTTTTCATAAGTCGTCTGCCCTGTTGACGTAATCTCGACCGGTTGATCCTTTGGGGCGTCGATCGCAGCGTTCGAAAAGCGGACCGCCAGCGAGAAGATGAGGAACGGCAGAACCAGCTTGGGCATGGCGGTCGCCGAACGTACCGCAGCGGTCCCCCCTTGGAAAGTTAAAACGGAGCGCCAGCCTCGCCCCAGGCTATAGCGGCAAACAGAGAAAGTCCCTGGGCACATAATGTTAGATCGACAAGCGCAAGGCGGCCACTTGCTGGTTCATGCCGCAACTCGTCACGATGGCATCACCGCAACCGGTTAAGTCCAGACGAGAGTGTTGCTCATCGGCCGGCCGATTTAAGTGTGCCCGCGGCAGTTTTCGGGTTCGCAAAACCTGTGTCGCGACGATGACCTGCCAGAGTCCTGCGGCCGCTACACCTTCGCCCAGCGCCCCCTTGGGCGCGTAAACTGGTGCTCCTGGCAAAACCCGAGAGATTACATCGGCTTCTACTTCGTCCACGAAAGTCCCGTTAGCGCTTCCGATTACGACTGCTTGTTCTGGCAATGCCATCTCCTCCACGACGGCGGTAAGCGCGCCCGCGGCCTTTTTTCTTTTCGAATAATGGCCGCTGTGTGCCTGGTCCAACTTCACCGTTCCGCTACGGGCCAGCAAGACCGCCCCTGCGCCTTCACTCAGAATGGTCCCTTTAGCTGGTTTGTTAAATGGCTCAATAGGAGGGGTGGAACGAAGGAGCCGCCATTTTTGGCAGGCGTCACAGAGCAGCCAATCCGCCTCTTCGGCGCCGACGACCAGACAGTAATCAATGTCCTGATCGGCGAGCAGATCCTCCGCCATCTTCATCGCCAGCAACCCGACGGCGCCGTCACCCACGACGGTGTAACTGGTTCCGGTCACGCCAATGAGCGCTGCGAGATGACTCGCAGCTGCGTTGAAGACCGTTTCCGGAAACAGAAGCGGGCTCGCTGCATCAGCTCCGGATGCGACGACGTCATGATAAAATCGCTTCGTGTAGATTACTCCGCCGTTTGCGATGGCAAAGACCAGAGCGATTCGTTTCGCGGTGTCGGCATCAACCGGCAATTTGGCGTCGGCCAGGGCCAGGAGGCCCGCTGCCGCGGCAAAACGCGAGATCGCGCTTGCGCGGCGCAACCGAGGATGACTCGGTAGATTGTTCAGTGCTTCGCCGGGAATTCGAAATGCGATGTAAACCTTTTTGCCTATGGGATCGCGGATTGGCTCCGGCTTTGCTTCGTCGCCATGAAGGAGCCGATCCCACACCTCCGGGACACCGGTTCCGAGCGGTGTGACCCATCCGGTGCCGGCAACGTACGTGCTCATAACCTGGTCTGTTTAAGGATAAGGGTGGCGTTGGTGCCGCCGAATCCGAAGGAGTTTGAAAGTGCGGTCCTGATGGCCGCCGGTCGCACTCTGTTCGCCACGATCTCCAACTCCGTATCCTCGTCCGAATTCCGGAAATGGATGTTGGCCGGCAGAAACTGATGTTGCAGCGCAAGGATACAAAAGACAGCCTCGATCGCTCCCGCCGCCCCTAACGAGTGCCCCATCATTGCTTTGGTTGAGCTTACCGGAACCCGTTGGGGAAAGAGATCGCGGATCGCCTTTGCTTCCGCCGCATCGTTAAAACGGGTCGCGGTGCCATGCGCGTTGATGTAGTCGATGTTGCCCGGATCGAGATTAGCCGATTGTATCGCGCCCTCCATCGCCATGTGAGGTCCGATGCCCGACGGATTAGGTTGCGTTAGATGATGATTGTCGGTCGAGATCCCGTAACCGACAATCTCCGCCAAAATATCGGCGCCACGTTGCTGCGCCGAATTCCATTCCTCCAGGGCCAGCACGGCGGCTCCCTCCCCGATAACCATCCCGGTCCGCGCTGCGTCAAATGGTCGGCACTTTTCGGGCGTGGAGGCTTGCAACGAATCAAAGCCAACGAAAACTAGTTCAGAAAGCGCATCATAGCCGCCGGTCAGAACGCGGCTGCAACGGCCCGATTGAACCGATCGAAATGCGTGGCCAATGGCATTTGTGCCCGAGGCACAGGCGTTCGCGATGATTGGGCAGGGGATGGAAAGGTCGAACGCATCCAGCGCGTCGAACACAGGTTTTTGCGGCGGATAATTTGCGATCCAGCTCGGCGCATGTCGCATCGAACCGTCGCGATGTAATGTGCGGTAATATTCTTCTCCGAAAGACATTCCTCCACTCGTCGTTCCAACAACCGCTGCCTCCGGCCGATATTTTGGGTCGCTTTGGAAGGCCTGCCCAAAGGCCTCGATCATCATATATGAGGCCCGGTGGAGGCGGCGAGCGCCTTTGCCCTTGGGCCTTTTCAGGAGGCGCTGATCAGCAATTTGCCCCGCAGACTTGCATCGGCAGCGGTCTACCGGGAACCGCGTCACAGGAGTGACGCAGTCACGTGCCGAGCGAAGGGAATCGAGCGTTTCTTCGAGTCCAAATCCAAGGGGACTGACGATACCGGCGGCGACAACCGCGACGCGTTTAGTTGTTACGTGTGACACGTTATAAACCATCCTGCTATCCCCTTTTTTCGCCCTAGAATTCCTATTGCTTTCTCACCGGAAGCATCTTACTAATGAGCCCGAATCGAAAACGGAAGCTTGGAAGTTGGTGGATTGTCAGTTGAGTTTATTCAGCGGCGATTTGAAATCCGGTAAGCGGGAACAGTGACCTGGCGGCGTTTTCTACAATAAACTCAATGGGAACTAAACTATACGTAGGCAATCTTTCCTTCAATACGACGGAAAACGAACTGCAGGAGCTTTTTTCATCGGCTGGTGCCGTGCAGGAAGTCACCCTCATGCAAGATAAATTCACCGGCAAGTCCCGTGGCTTCGCCTTTGTCACGATGGGTTCTGAGGCTGATGCTCAGACCGCCATTACAAAGTTCAATGGGCAGACCGTCGAAGGTCGTCCGCTGACCGTGAACGAGGCCCGGCCCCGTGAG
>JBEEGU010000322.1:0-4225 GCA_041167025.1 Verrucomicrobiota bacterium | reverse complement strand
GATCATCATTTGGAATGCCACCGAGAAGAATTGGCGCCCCTCTTTGTGTCCGATAATTCGCTTCCATCGCGGCGAGTTTGGCTGGTTGGAGTTTGGCGACGTGTCGTGCGCTAACGTCCCCGCTCAGGATTTGGAGCGGCATGCTTACGCAGGCGACAACGAGTGCGATTCCCAGCGCGCTGCGATGAAAGCTGTTTCTCCGGTCCGCCAGAAGTAAAAAAGCGTGAACGGCTCCCACCGCGAACCCGGTGGCGACGAAAGCCGCCAGCGTCATGTGCAGAACTTCATGCAGACTGGCCGGATTCAACATCGCCGCGATGGGATCAATGTCGGTGATCTTGCCCTGGACAATTTTGAATCCAGCCGGCGCGTTCATCCAGGCGTTTGCGGTGACAACGAAAACGCCGGAGGCAATCCCGCCCACGGCGACCAGGATACCTGAGATCCAATGCAAGAGCGGCGGGAGACGATTCCAGCCGGATAGATAGACTCCGAGAAAAATTGCTTCCATGAAGAATGCAAATCCCTCAAGGGAAAAAGGCATTCCAATGATCGCGCCGGCCTTGTCCATGAATTCTGGCCAAAGCAGGCCCAACTCAAACGAGAGAACAGTGCCGGATACGGCGCCTACCGCGAACAGGATCGCCGATCCTCGCCCCCATCTTTTGGCGAGCTCGAGGTAAACAGGCTTACCGGTGCGAAGATAAACCGCTTCAGCAATCGTCATGAGCAATGGCATGCCAATACCGACAGCCGCGAAAATAATGTGGAATGCCAGCGACATTCCCATCTGGGAGCGGGCGAAAAAGAAATCGTTCATTCCGAAATCCCGTTCCTATTTGCCGCAAACTTAACAGATGCGCGGCAATTGTTCTCCTGAAAGCATATCGACGACCCGCGTTCCACCTACGCGCGTTTTCATCATCACGAAACCTGGCTGCTCATTTCGAATTTCACCGATAACCGCCGCATCCTGCCCAAGAGGATGTCCATGCATTGCGGCCAAAACCCGGTCACTGTCTCCCGACGAGACGATAGCGAGAAGCTTCCCCTCATTCGCGACATATAAGGGATCGAGACCGAGAATCTCGCACGCACCCTTGACGTCTTCATTGATTGGAATCGAAGCTTCTTGCAGAAGCATTCCCACTTTTGCTGCCTGCGCTATTTCGCTCAATGCGCTGGTCACGCCGCCCCTGGTTGGGTCGCGCAAAACATGGACGTCCTTGCTCGCGCGCAAAATGACCTCGACCAGACCGTTCAGGGCGGCGGTATCGCTCGCAATTTCCGTTTCGAATTCCAAACCTTCGCGCACCGACATGATCGCAATGCCGTGCACTGCAATCGAGCCGCTAATCAAGATCTTGTCGCCCGCCTGCGCGCGCGCGGGATGAATGTTGACGCCTTCCGGAATGATCCCAATGCCGGACGTGTTTATGAAAATCTTATCTGCTTTGCCGCGGTCCACCACTTTCGTATCTCCGGTCACGAACTGCACGCCCGCGGCCACCGCCGCGTCGCGCATCGACTGGATGACGCGCCACAAATCCTCCATCGGAGTGCCCTCCTCGAGGATAAAGGCCGCGGAAAGATAAAGCGGGCGGGCGCCGCACATGGCGAGATCATTGACCGTTCCATGAACGGCCAGTTTGCCGATGTCTCCACCCGGAAAAAAAATGGGGCTAACGACATACGAGTCGGTACTAAATGCGACGCACTCGTCACCAATCGAAAAAATCGCGCCGTCGTGCAGGGGTTCGAGAAGTTTGTTGCGGAATTGCGGCAACACCATTTTTTGAATGAGTTGTTGACTGAGTTTTCCGCCACTGCCGTGACCGAGCACGATCTCTTTATAGTTTGTGATTGGGAGAGGACAGGAAGCGAGAAGCAGATTCGCATCGAGTGCACTCGGAGAGGCGAGTTCCTGCGAGCCCGATCCGGTGTCCATATTTTCCGGCATCGCAGGAGGTCGGCCCTTCACTTTCACGATCTCAGATGACATCCTCGGCTCCCAACGCGATGTGGATCAAATCCCAAAGTACATGCACGAGGGTTGCGTGCACTTCCTGGATGCGATGAATGCTGTAAGACGGGACGATAAAACAGTAATCGGCCACTTCCGGAAAACGCCCGCCGTCTTTCCCGGCCCAGGCAATGGTAAGCATTTGTCTTTTACGAGCCTCTTCCAGTGCGTAAATCAGGTTGGGTGATTTCCCGCTGGTGCTCACAGCCAGCGCCATATCGCCCGCATGGCCAAGCAAACGTAGTTGGTCAACAAAAACGCGGGCGTAATCGGTATCATTGCTGACCGCCGTCATGGTTGCGACATCAGTCATCAGTGGAATGGCGGAAAAGGCTGCGCGTTTCTCGATAATTGGATGGGTAAACTCGACCGCGAAATGAAGCGCGTCGCAAAGGCTGCCTCCATTGCCCATGGTCAAAAGCTTGTGACCCTGCGAAAAGCGTTCCGCCATTTCCTTGCTCAAGGTTTCGATCCCGCTCGCATATTTGATGAAGAACTTCTCCTTCATTTCCATGCTCTCGCCGCATTTCCGCAGGATCTTGTCGCGAAAAGGCTCGGTCGACTTATCGGTCGTACTCGGTTGCATTGTTGCGCTCATGAAAGGTTGTTGATGACACGCGATTCTCTTTTCTGGGGAGGGCATGCGGCCTCGTGTGCTGCTGTGGGCGCGCAGGTCCACGCGAATGGAAGGATGGGGAAAGTTTTTTTCGGCGAGGTGCCCCCGTAACGCGGGTGCGATAGCGCGAGGCTGGGCTTTCCAACCGGCACGCGAGGCGCGTGCGCTCCCCAGAATATCATGCCGCCTCCGCGGCTTGTTTCGCTTCCCGCTGCTGGCCTTCCAAGTGCCGGCCGTACGCATAATAGGCCGCGCAGGCACCTTCCGCTGAAACCATCGTCGCGCCGAGCGGACTCTCAGGCGTGCACTGCTTCCCGAAACAGGCGCAGTCGTGCGGTTTTTTCACGCCGCGCAAGACAAGGCCGCTGATGCACTGCGCCGGCTCCTGAGTGTCGATCTCCTTCACGTCGAAGATGCGCTCGGCATCGTGCTCACGAAATTCGTAGCGTAATTTGTAGCCGCTTTTTGGAATCGATCCGACGCCGCGCCATTTCCGGTCACACACTTCGAAAACCTGGTTCACCAGGTCCTGCGCCACGCGATTACCATCGCGTTGCACGACTCGCGGATATTGATTCTCGACTGTATATGTGCCCGCCTCGAGTTGTCGCACGGTCATGAGCGTGCCTTGGAGAATGTCGATCGGCTCGAAGCCGGTGATAACGATCGGAACGCGGAATCGTTCTGCGAGCGGTTCGTACTCTCGATAACCCATAACGGTACAAACGTGCCCGGGCCCGAGGAATCCCTGCACACGATTCAAGGGCGACTGCAGGATCGCTGCGATCGAGGGGGGGACAAGGACGTGTGAAACCAGGACGGAAAAATTCTTCACACCTTGCTTTTGCGCCTGCCAAACGGACATCGCGTTACTTGGCGCAGTCGTCTCGAAGCCGATCGCAAAAAACACGACCTTCTTGTCAGGATTAGCGCGCGCAATCTTTAGACAATCAATCGGCGAATAAACAATGCGGACGTCAGCACCGCGGGATTTAAGTATGAGCAGATCAGCACGCGAACCGGGTACGCGCAGCATATCGCCGAACGAACAGAAAATAACGTCCGGCTGCTGGGCGATGGAATGCGCCTTGTCGATCATCTCGAGAGAGGTAACGCAGACCGGGCATCCCGGCCCGTGGACAAGCTCTACTTGCTCGGGCAAAAGGCGATCGATGCCGTACTTGACGATGCTGTGGGTTTGGCCGCCACAGACCTCCATCAACACCCATGGCTTGGTCACGGTGCGGTGAATCTCAGCGACAATCTTTTGCGCCACCTCTTCGCTGCGATATTCATCGAGATATTTCATGATGCTATGCAGCAGGGCGGGCTTGAAAGGGCGGGGACTCGGGAAACGGATCCGCCTCCGGATCGTCGACATCAGGAACATCGAGCTCGCCCAATTGCTGTAATTCCTCCAGCGCTTTATAAGTTCGCGCGGCTTCGTCTTCGTCGACTTTACTGAGGGCAAAACCGACGTGGACCAGGACGTAATCGCCGATCACGACTTCCGGCGTGTATTCAAGACAGACCTGCTTAACGATACCCCCGAAGTTTGCCTTTCCCATTCTGACCCCGTTCTCGTC
>JBEEGU010000321.1:0-9920 GCA_041167025.1 Verrucomicrobiota bacterium | reverse complement strand
GATTCCACAGCTGCGCAACCTGTAGACATCACTTGGTTGCCGGATGCCTGGCCGTGCACGGATTGCACTAGTCGCACGCGTCGCGTCGCCCAGAGGGCCACGTCTACAGTTGGAAGCGTGCGGATGTCATTCCGGCGTCGGCCCAAACGCGCGTTTGAAGATTTGCCAGATTCCGCGGCCCTGCGCGCTTTTGGAGCGCGCCACCAGAACCGGACAATTGGCGCGATTGAGAATGCTGCGGGTTAAATTCCCCATGAAGTAATGCTGGACCATACCGCGCCCCTGCGATGACCCGGTGACGATCAAATTATGTTCGCCTGTGCGCGCTTCGGCGAAAACCTCGTCGACCACGATGCCATGCCGGATACGTACTTCTACCGTGACTCCGAGGCGTTCGAGGCTCTCCTTTTGTTTGCGCAGGTTCAGCCCCAGCTCCGATCCGGATTCGAGTAATCGATCAAGATCTTCCTCCAGCCGCACCAGATCCGCATACATCGCCGGCGGTTCCGCCATCACGTGCAGCAGCGTGACTGTCGCTCCGAGCGCCGCCGCGAATTTTCCAGTCAATTGCACCGCATCTTCGATAAACTCGCGCCCGCCGGTGCAAACAAGAAATCGGTTGAGTTGCTCGCATTCGCCGATCGCAGCCAAAACCGGCGGCGCGATCGCCTTAATCACTTCATAGGTTTTCTCCGATCGCCAATAAAGGCCGCTGTTCCTTTTGCGCTGGGCGCCGATAATGACCAGATCGTAAGCGTTGGTTGATGTCTCATTCAGAATCTGGAGGATCGGGTCACCTGCCAGAACAGTCACAGTGGGTCTGATTCCGGAGGCTTGAAGCGATTGCGCTTCTTTATCGAGCGCTTGTCGCAAAGGATGTTCATCCTCCGGCTTCTCTGCGATTCCAAGCAGGACAGTTTCGGCGCGGCAAGCATTGGCCAGAAGTCCACCAACCCGTGTAGCTGGGCTGGAGGCCGGCATTCCGTCACTGCAAATCAAGATGCGCATAGGAGGATCCTACAACTTGTGACCTGTCATCAGGGTGTAAATGACAATGGCCGCGCCGATCAGAGGGAGCGGGACGAAGAAGAGGCGTATTTTGGGGCCGGCGAAATATTGCGTAGAAATAGCGCCAATCTGGGCGCCAATGGCCGCGCCAGTGTGCATGACGAGAGCGATCAGGATATCGACATTGCCTTTGATTGCATGGCTGAAGGTTCCATAACTCGCTGAGATAATAATTTCAAAAAGATCGGTGCCGACCGCGAGATGGGTCGGAATTCCAAGCACATAAACCATTGCCGGCATTCGGATATAACCGGCCCCGCCGCCGAGGAACCCGCTGAAGAGGCCTCCGATAAAGGACACAACGAGAATGACCAAAAGAGAAATGCTTTTCACGCCCGAAGTGGGCAGCGAGACCATCGGCCAGATTTTCAACCGCTGGATACTGCGCGTGATCGGTTTGAAGGAGGATGAATCTTTTTTGGACGGCTTTTTTCCGCGGTTGCTGCGAAGGGTCCGGCGGCTTTCCCAGATCATGAAAGTCGAGATCCCCAGATAAACCACGATCGAAACAACACTCACCACGAGATCGACGTTGCCTCTCCGCTTCAAGAGCTGAATGAGTTGCGCACCGACCTCTGCGCCTCCGATTGTCCCCAGCGCCATGAGCAATCCGAGTTTCAGATCGACATTACCCAGCGCGCGGTGACGTTTGGCGGCGACAACCGACTTGCCCACGATGTGGGCCAGGTCCGTTCCAACCGCGAAATTCCAATGAAGGCCGACGGCGCGGAGCGCGGGCCCAGCGATGAAACTCCCGCCGACACCAAAAAATCCACCGAGTACGCCAATCAAAAAGCCAATCAGCGCGAGATAGATCGGGCTGATATGGGCGCCGGAAATTGGGAAGAACATGAGTTTTACTCCGATCGGCCGCCGATCAGCCGCAGAAGGAAAGTGGTTAAACTCTCAAGCACAACCGCCTGGCCGATAATGAGCGCGATGGCGACGATGGCATAAGAATAGCGGTGATGAACCTCGAGGTCATGGAGCCAACCGCCCAGCAAATGAAGGACGAGAAAGAAATAACCAGTGACGAGAACAGCGTAGACTGCGAGCTCAATCAGGAATGGTCTCAGGGCCTTCGCGGTCTTATTTTTCATGCGGATCCAAGCAATTCATCAACTCTTCGGCTATCACGGTGCTGCCGGTCGGGCGAGAGCGTTTCGGTCAGCGAATTCCTTTGCGTCAAGACCGTTTCTTACTAAGGTTCGACTCCGCTATTAAGGGAAGAAATTATGGCCGATGCCGCTAATAAATACGCCGAAAACGTAGCAGGGAAGTTTTATGTCGATGATCAGTGCATCGACTGCGATTTATGCCGCGAAACCGCGCCCGCCAATTTCAAGCGCAACGACGACGGTGGGCATTCATTCGTTTACAAGCAGGCCGAGACTCCTGAGGAAGAGGCACTTTGTAAGGAAGCGATGGAAGGTTGCCCGGTGGAAGCGATCGGCCGCGACGGGTAGTGCATTATGAGCGGTGTCGCGTTATCTGCGACGCTCAACCCCAGCATCATTAATAGCAGCGAACATGCACGAAATTCCTGTCGCGCTGACTATTGGCGGCTCGGACAGCAGCGCCGGTGCCGGTATCCAGGCCGATCTTAAGACGTTTTCCGCACTGGGTGTTTACGGGTTGACTGCGGTCACCTGCATCGTCGCGGAAATCCCCGGAAAAGTTGCGAAGATGGAGCCGGTCAAGGCCACTCTGATCCGGAAGCAAATCGATGTCGTTTGCCGCAGCTTTCCGGTCGCGGCGATCAAGACAGGTCTGCTTTGTTCGGCCGAGATCGTGACAGCCGTCGCGCGGACGATGGTTGAACTGTCAGATGATATTGATCAGCGAATCTCGCTGGTGGTCGACCCGGTGATGGTTTCGACCAGTGGCACAAAGCTCCTGCGGAACGACGCAATCAAACTTTACAAAAACGAATTGTTTCCGCTGGCCACATTAGTGACTCCGAACCTGGATGAAGCATCGAAGTTGCTCGGCCGATCGATCTCGGATGTTGGGGAGATGCGCAAAGCAGGCAAAGAGCTGGAGAAGCGCTACGGCGTCCCGATTTTACTCAAAGGCGGTCATCTCAGCGGCGAACGAGCGATCGACCTGCTTTTTATGGACGACAATGTGATCGATTTTCAGGCGCCATTTATTCGCGACGTCGCCACGCACGGGACCGGGTGCACCTTTTCCGCCGCGATCACTGCAGGCCTGGCTAATGGGCTCAGAATGGAAGATGCGATTGGACGGGCCAAAAAATTTGTCAGCGCTTCGTTGGCGCAGCGTTTTCGATGGGCTTCACGGTCGGGAGGGAATCTCGACGCGCTCAATCATTCCGCTCCGGCTGCGAGCGTGTAGGTCGCAGAAGCAGCACCGATCCAAGACAAACGGGGGGCGACTTAAGTGGCGAAGTGGCAAGCGGACGATTTGGCAGCTTGTCATGCTGAACGAAGTGAAGGACCCCACAATCTCCATGGATCACCGAGTAAGGACGGCGTAATCTTAAACAGACTTTGTGGGGTCCCTCGCTTGCGCTCGGGATGACAAACGCGGGCCTGGTTCAACCTGAGTTCAGCATCTACGTCACTGAAGTGGAGACGGCTTCGTGGCATTGATTACGGCTAGGCTGCGTCGTCCTTCTTCTTCCAGAGTTCCTTTTCCATCGCTTCAGCCGCCGCCGCGGTCTCCGCCTGTTTCTTGCTGCGGCCGCTACCCTGCCCCAGAACCATTCCTTCCCAAACACATTGCACCACGAATATTTTGTGATGCTCGGGGCCGCTTTCCGAGACCGATTCATAGACCGGACTGCTCGGCGAAATGCTTTGCAGCAATTCCTGAAGGTGTCCCTTCGGGTTAATATCAACCGGTTCTTCCGCAAGTAACTCAAGATCGGGTTGGGCCTGTGCCAGAATAAACTTTTTTGCCGTTTCCAAATCGCTGTCTAGATAGATTGCACCAATTAATGCTTCGTAAGCGTCGGCCAAAGTTGATGTGCGCTGACGTCCCCCGCTTGCTTCTTCGCCCCGCCCCATCATCAGGTATTGCCCAAGATTTAGCGCGGCGGCATGCGCTTTCAGTGTTTCACGCGAAACCAGCCGTGATCGCAATTTCGTGAGCTGCCCTTCCGCTTCGCCGCTGTAATGATGAAACAGGTACTCGGTAATCACGACTTGCAGGATGGCGTCGCCCAAAAATTCCAACCGCTGATTGTTAAAATGATGTCGCTGAGTTTCGTGACCGACGCTCGGATGAGTGAGTGCTTCGGCCAGGAGCAGAGCGTTCCGAAACTTGTAATCGATTCGTTCTTCGAGCGGATTCACGCTACCGTTTTTGATAGATTTCGAGCGAGGTGACCAGATCGAGGGCGCGTTGCGCGACTCCATCATGCAGAGTACTCGCCTGTGCTCGACCCCGCCGCTGTTCCATCGTTTCCAATTCCGGATTCGTGCCCGCAATGAGGGCGGCCTCATTCATGTGCGGCCGTTCTAATTCATGAACGAATGGTCCCATTCCCTTTGTGCTGCTTAATTCAAAGATCTGTCGTTTATCGACCGGAGGCATTTCCACCGGGAGATCCGGCTTAACTCCGCTCGGATACAAGGCTTTGCCGTCCGGGCCGACGCATTCCATGACTGCCACACGCAGAATCTTTCCACTGGGCAGCGGCAGATCGGAATATTCTACCGCGCTACCGCCGGTGGTCTGGCCAATGATCAAAGCTTTATCAAAGAAGCGAACCGCGGCCGCGCAAGCTTCCGCGGCCCCGGCCGTTTCGCGGTCTGCGAGCAAAACGATCAAACCGGTGTAGAGGGGATCGCGATCGGAAGCAAATGCGCGGTCCTGTTTTCCCTGTTTGCGAAGTGTAAATAACGTCCGTCCTTTCGGGACAAATCGCTTGGTGAATTCGGCAGCGGTCGCGAAATCACCCGAGCCGCTGGCACGAAGATCGAGAACGAGTGCGTCTGCTTTATTTGCGGCGAATTCCGCGAGTTTTTTGTCCATCGCTTCCAAATTCGCGGTCGATAGCGTGCCGGTTCGCAGATAGGCGACATGACCCTCGAGCATTTCTGCATAAAAAGGCGCCGCCCTTTCAACTGTCGGTGACGCCCCTTTTCCAGGCAAAAGCAGAAGGCCATTGCCCAGCCTAACGACAAGACCTTCGAGCGTCGCGCGATTTAATTGGGTTTCATTGAGCGCTTCCGGGTTCGTAAACTGGTTTTTCAAAATCCCAATAGCGGTCTGGACGTCGGCCGAGCTCAAAGAATTAATCAATTCCTCAGTCGTTGGCGCCACGGTCGGAACGGAGGTTGGTGTTGCCGCCGGTGACGGCGAGATTTTCGCAGGGTGCGGGGCAGCGCTTGGCGATGCTGACGGGAGGGGCGGCGGGGATTGGGCGGATGAAAAGAGAGTGAACAGTACGCCGAGCAAGGTCAGCGCGAGGGAGGTGAAACGAGACATTCTATAGTTTGGAAAATTCGAACTTATCGGGAGGTCAGCTCCAGAGCAATATCCCGTCGATAATGGCATCCCTCAAAGTGGATTTGCGATACCGCATCGTAGGCTCGAGTTCGGGCCGCTTTGATCGTTGGCGCGAGTGCGGTCACCGCCAGGACACGACCGCCCGCAGTTACAATTCGACCGTTCAGTTGCTGAGTGCCTGCGTGAAAAATGTGAACATCGTCGAGCCCTCCGGCTTCTTTCAATCCCGTGATCGGCTTGCCGGTTTCGTATTTGTCAGGATAACCGCCGGAAGCGAGCACGACTGTCACCGCCGGCCGGCTATCCCAATCGATCGAATGCTGGTCGATCGTCCCATCTATCGTCGCTTCCAACAGCGTGAGCAGATCGGATTTCATCCGTGGCAAAATGGCCTGCGTCTCAGGATCGCCAAACCGGCAATTGAATTCGAGAACCCGCATCCCTTGCGCGGTGATGATCAAGCCAGGGAAAAGGAGGCCTCGGAACAAAGCTCCTTTTTGCCGAAGTCCATCTAGCAACGGGCGCATGACCCTTTTGTCGAACTCAGCTTCCAATTCTGCGTTCCAGTTGCTGGCCGGGCTAACCGCGCCCATTCCACCAGTGTTTGGCCCCGTGTCACCGTCAAACGCGCGTTTGTGGTCGCGCGCAGTCGCGAGCAGACGATAACTGTTGCCATCCACGAGGGCGTGCAGAGAACATTCTGATCCGAGAAGAAATTCTTCGACCACAATGCTTCGTCCGGCGTCGCCGAACCGCTGCTGGTTCATCATTGCGTCGATGGTCGATCTTACTGTCGCTCTGTCCAACGCGATAACGACTCCTTTGCCCAAAGCGAGGCCGTCCGCTTTGATAACGACAGGAAAATTCAGTGCATCGCAGTAGCGAAGCGCATTCCCACTTTCAGTAAACGTTCTTGCTGTCGCGGTGGGAATGCCAGTCTGTGCCATCAACTCTTTGGCAAAAATTTTCGACGATTCAATTCGAGCGGCTGACTTCGTCGGACCAAAGACGCGCAATCCTTCGGCGATGAAAAGATCAACGATGCCGGCCGCGAGCGGATCATCCGGACCAACAACGGTTAGATCGATCCGATTTTCTTTAGCGAATCGGCCCAGGGCCGTTAGGTCGTTCGCAGGAATAGCGAGGTTTTCTCCGAGCTCCGCAGTTCCGGCGTTGCCCGGTGCGCAAAATATTTGCCCGACTCGGGGCGATTGCTTCAGCTTCCAGGCCAGCGCGTGTTCACGGCCACCACCGCCAATGACAAGAATTTTCACAGCTGGTATGCCGACATCATCGCGGCACACGGTGCTTTATGGGAGCGGTCATGGCAATCTGGTAGATGACAGGTAGGGGCGCCACTCCGAGGCGTCCGGACGGTTCAGAGAGCCGTCCCTACCTGCGCCATACCATCCGCCTGGCGGGTAGCTCCCGACTTGATCGTTTGACCAAATTTGTTAAGAAACATCAATGCCCACAGTTCTGGACGCGCAATGTCCATCCCGCCTTGTCCTTGATCGAATCGCCGATAAATGGACTGCGCTCGTGATTCAGGTGCTTGCCCGGGGTACCATGCGTTACGCTGCGCTGCGTCGTGAGATAGGCGGTATTTCCCAAAAAATGTTAACGCAAACCTTGCGCAGTCTGGAACGCGACGGCTTGATCCAACGGAAGGTCTATCCCGTTGTGCCCCCGAAAGTGGAATATGCCTTGACCCGATTGGGCCGCACGCTCATCGAACCGCTCCAAGGACTCTGTCGTTGGTCAGAAAAACATTTGCCCGAATTGCAGGCAAATCGGGCCCGAGCCCGAGTGAAAGCGGCTTCAGCGTCCAGCGGTTCGGTGGCACAATTGAGTTCCGCTAAGTTTTAACATCGCGCTCCAGAAGATCGTTCCATCCGGTTTCGTTGTCGTAAATAACTGGCATGCACCAGACCGAAACGATTGTTGTTTTGTTTGCGCTGGTGGCAACGCTGGTCGTCATCGCGCGCAGAGTCGATCTTCCCTATCCGGTGCTGCTGGTCCTGGGCGGACTGGGCTTGAGTTTCATTCCGCGACTGCCGCAGATAACGCTCAATCCCGAAATCGTCTTTTTCTTCTTTTTGCCCGCGCTGATCTATCCGGCCGCGCTTTTTACTTCGTGGCGCGATTTTCGCCGGAATCTTCGTCCGATTTTATTTCTCTCGATCGGATTGGTATTAACCACAACGGTGACAGTGGCGTGGGTCGCTCACGCGATTGTGCCCGGCTTTCCCTGGGCGGCCGCATTCGCGCTAGGCGCGATCGTTTCACCACCTGATGTGATTGCTGCCACTGCCGTCATTCGCCGGCTTTCTGTTCCCCATCGCGTGGAAACAATCCTCGAAGGCGAAAGTCTGGTGAACGATGCAACGGCTCTGGTCGCCCTCCAATTTGCCGTTGTCGCACTCGTCACCGGAACCTTCTCGCTAAACCATGCGGCCATTCGTTTCGTAGTGGTAGCGGCGGGCGGCATCGGGTTTGGGTTGCTCGTCGGATACGCGGTACGCGCGATGCAACGCAATCTGGACGATCCGCCGGTGCAAATCACTCTTTCGCTGCTCACTCCTTTTCTGGCGTATTTGCCGGCAGAACGGATGCATCTCTCGGGCGTACTTGCGACCGCGGCGGCTGGCGTATATCTCGGCTGGCATTCCCCTCTGATCGTTGGTGCGCGCTACCGGCTGCAGGCATTCGCATTTTGGGAAATGGTTGTTTTCCTGCTGAACGGTTTCGTTTTCATCGCGATTGGTCTGCAACTCCCTGGAATCTTGCGTGCCCTGAAAGGTGAATCACTCGTTGGTCTGATTGATGATGCGCTTTTGATTTGTGCGACCGTCGTGCTCAGCCGTATCGCCTGGGTCGTGATTGGGACATACGTTCCGCGTCTCCTGAGCCAACGGCTGCGGGCGCGGGATCCAATTCCGCCATGGCAAGAGGTTGCGATTATCGCATGGGCCGGAATGCGCGGAGTCGTTTCGCTGGCAGCCGCGTTTGCCTTGCCGTTCACTTTGAATGACGGCACACCTTTCGCCGCCCGAAGTTACATCTTGTTCTTCACATTTTGCGTCATTCTCACAACCCTGGTTGGCCAGGGGCTGACCTTACCGTGGTTGATCCGCAAACTAAAGGTCAGGGATGATGGCTCGACCGATGAAGAAGAACGATCCGCCCGACTCAGTGCGAACACGGCGGCGATCGACTATCTTAAGAATGTGCTCAAGGGCGACCATTTCTCGCCCGACATTGTTGCTCGTTTGCGAACGGAATACGACGATCGCCTCGACCAATTGCAACGGTGCTGTGAGGACAGCGAGAATCCGAGCGGTGAGATCGTGACTCCGCAGTACCAACGTTTGCAAAAGGAGGCGCTTGGAGTGGAGCGCAAGGTTATTATTACCTTGCGCAATCAGCACGTGATCAACGATGAAGCCTTGCGCCGCATTCAACGCGACCTCGATTTGGCCGAAGCGCGGTTAATCGGCGGCTAGGATCGCGAAGCGCCGCAACCTGCCGTAGTCTGCGTCCTACAGAGGGAAGCCAACAGCTTCGCCTACAGGATTCGCGGCGTTAGAACCCGTAACGGGCGGGCCATTCTGCAGCCGGCCCTCCAAGTTCGTCCACACAACGCTTCAGTTCGCGTTCAAAAAACTGAGCCAGGTGTAAGCGCATGCTGTCAGGGAGCGGCAATTTTCGTTTTTTCGCTTTGGCGTTGTGTTCTGCAGAGAGATCACCGCTGGGTTTGCCCGGATCGCCGCCAAGAAACGTCACAATGGCAGTGCGCAGCCTCGCAGGGTTCAGTTTGAGATCATCAAAAAAATAAATCTGGAATAGTTCAGGCCGCACATGCGATCGCCAGCGCGCCGCGATTTCGCTCGGATGTGAGCGCGCCGCGACTTCGGGCCGCCGCAAATGATTCGTGACCGTATCGAGATCTCCGACATCAAAAGGATCGATCAATCCTCGGCGCACATACATGGACAATTGGGACCACACTCTTTCGACCGGATCGCGCGCTATGAAGATCACTTTCAGGTTCGGAAAGTAGCTGGCGATTTGCTGGATGAGCCGATCGCTCAAGAGCGAGTAACCCGGGGTAATGTCTCCGGAAATTAGCGAAGCTTTTTCGGAGAAGAGACGCGCATAACCGCCCAAGTCGAACGAAGGATTGGCATAAAATCGTTCGGCCGCGTCGAGAAAATGCCGGTCACGATCATCTGCAGCGCTCTGGCGCGCGATTTCCAGCCGATCCTTTGTTTTCCGGGCAAGAGGAAGTGTCCGCGCCGGAGAATTTTGGTCGGCGTTCGGCAACCGATCGAAATAATGCAGCTCCTTTAACGGTGGCATCCAAAAATCAG